>JAYSVF010000351.1:0-2748 GCA_043718695.1 Acidimicrobiia bacterium
CTTGGGCAATGATGGCGAGTTCAGTCACGAATCGATGGTGTCACGCTTCAACAGCGATCTGGCCAACAACTTTGGAAATCTCGCCGCACGCGTGGCCACGGTCGTCGGCAAAAAGTGTGACGGTATCGGCCCAGCACCGCGTGCGGATTCGCCGTTGGCTGCTGTTGCGGTTTCGGTGGTCGCGGCTGCATCGGATGCCTGGTCGCGGACGTTGCCTTCCGAAGCGCTGGATGAAACGTGGCAGCTGATCCGCGAGACGAATGCGTTTCTTGAAATCAATGCGCCTTGGAAAGCTGAGCCGGGTCCTGAGGTCGATGCCGTGATGGGTGATGCGTTGGAGGCGTTGCGGATTGTGGCGATTCTGGCCACCCCAGCCATGCCGACGATTTGCCAAGACCTGTGGGAACGCCTCGGTCTTCCTGGCCGAGTCGCCGATCAACGTATTGGTGTCGATACCGTTTGGGGTACCAACCCCGGCGGATTCCCCGTTACCAAGGGCGATCCGCTCTTCCCCCGCAAAACCGCCTGATTGGTTACCGACGATGAATCGTAAGCACCCTGTGCATTGCACGTTTGACTCAAATAGCTCGATCAGCTCAAACAGCTCAATCAGCTCAATCGGATTGTCGGTGCACGTATGAATCCGCAACGTCAGTTGTGGGCTGATTCGCACTGCCATATTCATGATGCGCGCTTAGATGCAGCGGCGTGTGTGGCGGCAGCACGTGAGCAAGGCGTGGGTCTCATGGTCACCGTTGGTTGTGATGAGGCGACCACAAATGCTGCTGTTGGCGTTGCTGGCGCTGAGCATGTGGCACCCGTTTGGGCGACGGCTGGCTTGCATCCCCACGATGCCACCGATGGCCTTTCGTGGATTCGGCCCTTGTTGGATCGGGCCGAAGAATTGCGCATCGTTGGGGTAGGGGAGTGCGGCCTTGATTACTACTACGAGCACTCACCTCGTGATGTGCAGCAACGGATTTTCGCTGAGCAGATTCAGCTGGCTCACGAATACAAACTGCCGCTCGTCATTCACACCCGTGATGCCTGGGATGACACGTTTGCCGTGATGGCCGCAGAAGGCACCCCGGCGACGACGATCTTTCACTGCTTTTCTGGTGGACCCGAAGAGGCTGCGGCCTGCATGGCTCTAGGACCGGGCGTCTACCTGAGTTACTCCGGAATTGTCACCTTTGGTACCGCCGAAGAACTACGAGCCGCAGCAGCCATTACGCCATTGGATCGCATGTTGGTAGAAACCGATTCGCCCTACTTGGCACCAATGCCGTACCGAGGGAAAAAGAATCAACCGGCTTACGTCCCGTTCGTAGGTACACGTATTGCTGAGGTCAAAGGCCTGCCCGTCGACCAGGTTGCTCGTGAAACGTTTTCTGCCACTGTTCGAGCATTTGGCCTTTCAAAAGACGGCTCCCAACGCGACAGTATCGTCCCGTAGGAGGCCACTCGAAGAGTGGGTTTTGGAGAGCTTTGAGGTCTAGACGGTTGGTTTCATGTTCCGCTATGGCCCTTGTCCGACGTGGGCTTTGTCGATTGCATTTGTTGGTTGTTGGCATTTCCGTGAATCCAAACAAGAGAAGATGGATAGATGATTGGTCTAGCCCCAGGAGTGGTCTTCAATGAGTTGTTCGCTTACATAGGATCCAGCGGGATCGAAACGAAAGTGCTCAAAGGACTTGGTGAACTCCAAATCGATCGGTGCAATTCCTCCCCGGTTTTTCTCGATTGAGAACACCACGCGTTGCTGGAAACGTTCATTCTGTTCAGAGGTGTAATTGAGTTGATTGCTCGCCACGATGTGGCGTTTATCGTTGAGCAGGATCACAATGTCTGCGTCGTATCCCACAGCAATCGCGGCGTCGAGGTGGGGCAGATGGATTCGTCTTCTGAGTAAACCCGCCCCACTGATCGCCCCGATGGCCACTACCGACAACGAGGTTGCCAGCGCCGCCTCTTTCAGTGCGGCAGTCACTTGCAGCACTTGGTCAACGTGGCGCTTCCCTCCCGTTGCTACGCGCACTTTTTGGAGGTAGTCAACAAACAGTGTTGTAGGGCCGCCGGTGCCTCGCTCCTCGACTAATTGGGCGAGCTCGTCCACTCCAGTCGCTGAAGGTGTGGCTTGCACCAGATGAAGCCGGTCGGAATACTCGTCGATACTCGCTCGCGCTGCCCGTAACACGGGATCGCCACTGGCGGAGGAGAGTGAAATCGTGCCGTTGATCACGCCGTCGAGGAGCGATCGCACACCATCGGTTCGGTACCAGTTCGTATGCGGCACCTCGATGTCTCCTACCTCCATAGCTAAGAGTCGAGCGAGGAGCGTCCACGGGTCATGTTCGTAGCAAGCAAAGATGACGGTGCTGCCCGAGAGCGCCAGGTTCCGAGCCATTTGCAATGTGGCGATCGTCTTGCCGACTCCGGGACGTCCAGCGATGACCATCAGGTCATGGGTGCGGAGGCCTCCGCCGAGCACACGATCCAACGGCTCGAATCCCAGGGGTTGTACCCGGGCTGCCGGATTGGGTTTCATGCCGTGGTCGAGCATGGCCAAAAGAGAGGCCGTGTCGGTAGGTGGTGGTCCAGGCTTGGTGGTCGAGCGCAGTGCTTTTTCGGTTTGACTCTCTGCGACTGCGTGATGGATGGGTTCTGTCGGTTGGCTCTGAACGGGAGCGCCGTTTGAGCCGGCACCGGTGCTCGGCGTGCGCAGGCTTGGGTGATCAGTGAGGTCGA
>JAYSVF010000352.1:0-6410 GCA_043718695.1 Acidimicrobiia bacterium
CTTTGAAACAAGCGACCCAATCGAATCAGACCACACTCTGAGTGAGTAAATGCAATGCGAACGTTGACTCTTGCAGTCCTCTTGACCATTAACCAGAAAACGGACATGTCTGTAGACTATTTGTATGACATCGACCTCTACAACGATTCGCGTAACTACCGACCAGAGGGAACGGCTTCGGAGCCTGGCCGAACAACGCCAATCGTCGATGACCGAGGCTTTAGACGCTGCATTGGAATCATTGAAGCGGGAGCAGTTCTACCGGGAAATGGCGTCGGCAGAGGCTGCGCTTCGGAAGGACCCCAAAGGGTGGGAGCAGTACATTCAAGAACGGGACAACTGGCTCAACACTGATCTCGGAAAGTAGCCATGAACTTTGGCGACGTGGTTTACGTGGACCTCGGCACGCCCATTGGATCGGAAGCGGGGTCTATTCGCCCGGTGATCATCCTGACCGCCGACGCATTCATGCGCTTTCGGCCAACAACCGTTTTCGTCGTTCCGCTCACCACCACTCCGCGAACATTCCCGAGCCACCTTCCCCTAGAGCCCGATCATCTCAACGGACTGTTGGAACCCAGCTGTGCTCTCGTAGAACAACTCCGGGCCATCGCCGTCGAACGCTGCGGCAAAACCCTCGGCAACGTTGGCCCGATCGCAACACACCAAATCCTCGACGTCCTCGCCATGATGACCGGCATGCCCTAAACATCGACAAGGCCGAGGTAATCCTAGGTGCCTGATCCCCAAAAGTAGCCTTGAAGGTCGGCGACGTGATTTATGTGGACCATGGCACGCCCTTCCGGCGCTCGACGGTTTCAAAGGCTGATCTCGCCTACCAAACGATGGTGAGATCGGTCCGCTTGCTTGCCCAGTCACGAATCTTGTCATCTGCCGTAGCCAATGCACATCGAAGTATCAGCGCTGTGGCCACGATGATTCGATCAGCTGCGTCACCATGAAAATCCTCCGCACCCAAACTCCCCGCACACATGGCCACAGACATCGAGATGGGCTCGTGCACCAAACGGAACTGAGACTCGGTTGCGCTAATCCAATCAACCACCGGGCGATCAAGACCAAGTTTCCCCTGCGAAACCTTGGCAGAAACCTCCCAACCACTGATCGTTGAAACACCAAGCGAGCGTTCCGCCAAGGACTGGCTTGCTGCGCTCACCACAGGCCCAAGCCGATTTGGTTCCGATGCCAACCAAAGCCACGCATGGGTGTCCAGAAGAATCACCTGTCGGCATCCCACTCGCCCTCAACGGGCGACATCACATCTTCGAGACTGGCGTAAGTCACCGACCCAAGAAGTGATTTTGAGACTGGCGCAATCGGAATAAGCCGAGCCACCGGCTGCCCTCGTTTGGTGATAACAAACTCCTCAGCCGACTCCGCCACAACATCGAGCACAGCCAAGCAAGTCGCCTTGAATTCCGAAGCAGCAATAGTTTGCGTCATATGACCAGTCTACATGACTAGATCTAAGTACTAGCTCAATCTCGCAATTGGATTGATCGCCAAGGCGTAACAGTCCGCCACAGACGGACTTGGTGACGCAAAGGCCAGGGGAGCGCAAACCATCCCTTAAATTTCCTCAAATACGATTCGGATTCAGCAATGCTGCAAACGTCTTGGGCGGGGGCACTTCCAAGCGACTCGACAACGTACTCAGGACCCACTGCCTTAAAAGGCTTGACCAAATAGCAAGCAAGGCCGTCACTCATTTGCCGACACATCGACGTAACCATCGCGTTCCGCCGAAAGCGATTGCAAAGCAAGAATACACCCTGGCTCTCCAACGTTTCCCGAAGGCCATCCAACGCTTCTTCGTAGTCATAACCGGAAGCCGTCGCTTGGATTTCTGCTCCTTGAAGCAGTACGCGATATTCACCGAGCACTTGAGACAGCTCGACCCAGCAAGGCAATTGCATGTCATCTCGGATGATCAGTAGCGACAAGTCTCGGTAGACACTAACCATGGCGGGTGCGGGGGTTGGCGATTCGGGGGACATGAAGGGTTACTACGGTGCCGTTGTCGTTGCGGAAGGCCAGGGCGCCGCCTAGTTCGGTAGTAACAAGTGTACGTACTATTGATAGACCCAAGCTCTTTGAGCCGGAGAGTGAGAAACCCTCGGGTAGACCGTTGCCGTTATCGCGTACTTCGATGGTGAGCTTGTCGGGTTCGGAAGCTAAGCGAATGGCAACGAGGCCTTGTTTTCGTGGCTCGTTTGCGAGGGTCACTTCGCCAATGCCAGAGCCGCCAGGAGAACCCGCGCTTGGGCCAACTCCCGAACCACTCCCCGAAACCCCAAACGCGTGTTCCACGGCATTCTGCAACAATTCCGTAAGTACCACTATCAATGGCGTAGCCGTCTCGGGAGGTAAATCACCAAGGGCACCCTCAACGGTGAAGGTAATGCCCGGCGAAGCCAAACCTTCCTCCACTAGGCGCACCAAAGGCCGAACGAGTTCATCAAAGGGAACTGCATCGCGATCAGCCGTCGACAGGGTTTCATGCACCAAGGCGATAGAACGAATACGGCGAACCGATTCCTCAATGGCTTGCTTCGCCTCAGCTGATTCCAACCGGCGACCCTGCAAACGTAACAACGCCGAAATGGTTTGCAAATTGTTCTTCACCCGATGATGCACCTCGCGTATCGAAGCATCCTTGGTAACAATCAACCGATCCCTGCGGCGAATGTCAGAAACGTCGCGAATCAACACCACCGCGCGAACCGCAGCACCCGGAGCTAACAACGGAATGGATCGCAGCACCACCGTGGCCCGATTACCCGAAGCATCACGCTCACCCTCAACTTCCACAAACGCCGGCAAATTGGTTTCCAAACACGCCTCAGCGGCAGCAGAACCCGGAACGATCGCCGAGAGCTTGAGATCCTGCAGGTTCGCAACAATCCCTAAACGGTGCAGCGCCGAAGTTGCATTAGGGGACACATAAACCACCGTGCCCAATTGACCCAGAACCATCACCCCATCACCAACGCGAGGCGTACCAACCGGGCGGGCAGGGTCCACGGGAAGAAACGGAAACAAACCGTCACGAATCATTACGGCGAGCGCATCAAAGATCTCAAGATACGTCCGTTCCAACCGACCTGGTCGCCGCGTCATATCGCTACCCAATTCACGGGTCATCACCGCAACAACAACCTTGGAACCATCTGCGCGCAGACGATATACCGGAATGTAGGTGACGCGAACCGTTTCTTCACCGGTCAGCGGCGCAGTCTCTCCCTCAAGAATCTGGCCGCTCACCATGCAGTCTTCAAGCAGCGGACGAACCGTTCGAGCTACAACGTGACCAACCAAATCATCCTCATACAGGGTGCGGCTGGTCGTTGAACGAATTTGGGCGGAGACAACAAACCCATTGCCAGAACGAACAAACAACAGCAAATCACTAAAACAGAAATCCGCAACCAAACCCCACGTAGCGGTGAGCTCAGCAAGATACTCACGATCCGCAAGCTCCTCCCCACCAGAACCGATTACATTTGCATCATGCCGCTCAGTCATCAGTGGGCCACCATAGAATCACTAACCGTACTTACGGTTACACCCGTCAGCTCTGGCCGCAAAACCAGCCGTCGCCAACCCGAAACCGCATCAATTCGCCTCAACAGTTCAGCAGCAGCATCCGCGCCAACAGGCAGCAACACTGTGAGCGAGCCCCCATCCCCACCAGCCCCATTGACCTTGGCTCCCGCACCCAACTCCACACACCAACGCACAATCCGATCGGCATCGGAGGAAACCAACTCTCCATCAAGGGCCCGTTGCGCCTCAACACTCGCAATTAATATGTGCATATAGGAATCCAAGTCACCAGCACCCAACGCAGCGGCCCCGTCGGAAGCAAGATCACGAATCGGGCGCAACAGCGGTTCCGGATCAGAATTCTCTAAACGCCGAATCACTTTGGAGTGAATGGCTGAAGATTGGTGCGGCCTGCCAAAGTACACCGTCTGCAACCGCGCCGACAATGAGGCAAGCATGGCATCACTCACGACAACCCGTTTCACCACAAAACCCGGGTAATCCACATCAATCAACGAAATGCCACCAAACGCTGCGGCCGCATGATCCTGCACCCCACTTTGCATCCCCGTCGACGTTTCCAACCGATGGGCTTCAACCGCCACATCATGTTGGTCAACACCTAATCCCCTATGTACACGTAGTGCTGCAACCAACGCCACCCCAACCGACGCCGAAGTGCCAACCCCCGAACCGGGAGGAACGGTTGAATCAATACGAATCTCGCTACCCACGGCATTGGGATAGGCACGGATGATGGCCTCAATCATGGGGTGGCCGGGCACCACATTGGCGCCATCAAGATCAATACGAATCCCATGCGCGGCAAGAACCAACCGCCGATCACCAGGCTTGGCCGTCGGCAAAATCTGAACGGTTACTCCAGGACCAAGCGCAATGTTGCAAACCAAGCCACGCTTGGCAAACCAAGTGTCGGTCCAACCACCAAGATCACAAACCCGAACCGGAGCCTTCGCAACTATCGCCTGAAACTGCACACCACCATGATGCCAGCTTTGGGTTTAGTCCCCCGCCCCGCAAGCACTTTTCGAAGAGCGACCAAACCCACCAAGCTGACCTCCAGACCTCCGCCCCGGGCTAACTCACCGCAACGGTTTCGAGTTCCGAGCCGTAGGGTTCCGTCGCAATGGGAAGAAACTCAACAACTCGGCCGGTTTTGGGCGCGTGCAGCATCAGCGATTCACTCACTGCTATGCCCACATGATGAATACGCAACGAATCGGTACGATAGCGAAAGAACACCGGTTGTCCAGCTTGAGGCTTCCCACGAACCGACCCAAACAACGCGTGCTGATCGACAGAATCACGAGGAACCACCGAACCTTGAACCCGGTGAGCAAGATGCATCAACCCCGAACAATCAACCCCCCACCCCGAAATTCCACCCCACAAATACGCCAAGCCAAGCAATTCAGATCCCGCGGCAATCAAGCCCGCCGCCCTAAACGATTCACGCTGAACCCCGCTCGCACCTTCAACCACCTGGCCGTCTTTGGCCCCAGTTGCACCACTGTGCAGTCCCCCGTCGTCTGCTCGCGAAGCAGCCAGCGAAGCAACCCGGGAGACACCAACCACTGGGGAAAGCGCTGATGAGGGGGCATACGCACCGCAATCTGCGTCAATCCAAAAGGTGCCCATAGGACTTTGCACAAGCACCTGAGCGTGATTCGTTCCCGTAGCCGGATCAACATCCACCACACCCAAACGCGTGCCCATACTCAGAACCTGAACCGGTGAACCCAAGCGGCTGGAACGAACCGGCACCAAACGCCGAGTTACGCAAAACACCGAAGGTTCACCACTCGCATTGGCGGGTGTCGACGAGGGAGCAAGGTGGGCGCTAGGAATCCAGGCTGGGTACCCACGCGGATCAGCGGCACTGGGCTGCCAAGGAAGCCGCACCTCTGACCAACCCTGGTGCTCACCCACCACCACCACCGGCTCACCCAACAACGCACTCGTGGCAATCCGGCCAAGAAGATCAAGGCGAAACTCGTGCGTGAGCGACGCCATCCAAGCAGCCATCACCGGCACAGGCTGCGTAACCGGAGCATCGACCGGGCGCGACGCATCAGCACCCACCCATGCCGCAGTAACCGGGACAGCAACAACCGCATCGAAGCTTGCCGAGTGACGCACAGACGGCTCTTGTATTGCTAGTGGAGTTTGTTGCGCGAGTGGTGTTTGTTGCGTTGGTTGTTCGCTCACGGCTTCCTTTTATGTTCCTCTGCGCACATACTATTACTGTTCAACAGAAACTATCCCATCCCGATAGCGCAGCGGCGAGGTGTCTCGTGCCCACCAACCCGCGTCGAGATCGTGCACGCCACCAAGCAACGCGGCAAAACGCAGGGCGGCGGCCACCGAATGGGGGTGCTCCATCATCGAGCCAACCAGCACCCCAAGCCCGGCAGCACGGGCCTTCTCCACGGCCTGCCCAGTGCCGGTGATTCCACCAAACTTCATAAACTTCACATTGACTGCATCGGCAGCATCGAGAGCAATGATTCGATCAACATCGGTGAGAGTTCGTGCCGATTCATCCGCTACAACCAGCACCGCGGGAACACCCCGATCACGACACCGTTGCTGAACCCCTATGCGCACTTGCCGTAAACCTTCAAGATCAGCAGCGGGGGTTGGCTGCTCAAACACACCAAGGACAACGTTGGCATCAAGCGCTGCGTCGAAAATTTCCAATGCTTGAGCGACGGTCCAACCCTGGTTGGCATCAACCCAAAACTGCAGCGCGGGTTTCGAGCTTCCGATCACCGAAGAGGCGAAGGCGGGCGCCAACGGCAGAGCTGGCACTGGGGAAGCCG
>JAYSVF010000353.1:0-15967 GCA_043718695.1 Acidimicrobiia bacterium
GCCAAGGTTGCCCGCAGATGCTCCTGTTTTTGTGTGCCGGTACCGAACAGCATCGTGGAACCTCCAGCCAGAACCATCCCCACCATATTGAGAAACGGCGGCACGCCGGCCAGCGCGCATTCGCGCACCCATGCGGCACGATGCTCAACGCTAAGACCGCGCCCGCCATATTCCACGGGCCAATCGATACCGGCCCAACCATTGGCAAACAACAACTTTTGCCAGGCAACGCCACGCTCAAACAACGGTGGTGGCAAGATCGCGCCGTAATCAGGCGGTGCCAAATCCCTATGGAGCGAGAGCCACGCCGACGCTTGATTCGCAAAGTCCTCAACCGACGGCAAGGCTTGTGGTGACAAAGCTTGCGAGGTCGCTGCTGAATCGGAGGGCATTGAAGAGCTCACCTCCACTGCTTAGCTCAACTGACGGTAAAGGACCAGCTGAACGATTGCCCGTCGGTGGCCCGAGTGCCCTTGACCGGCCAATACTCAACCGTCATGCTCACCACGCTACCGGGAAGCAGCTTGTAATCGTTGCCCTCGGCGGGGGTGAAGGTGAACAGCCCGGTGCTGGTCTCCAGTTTTGTTTGGTCCGCAGGAATCTCGCGGCCATTGAGTATGAACGCACCCTCGTAACCAAACTCGAGATCCGCTCGGATAATGGTTTGCGCTGGGACCGTTTGTGCTTGAGGTATCGGGTCAACCGCTTCAAGACCCACCGGATAGTTGACCTTCGTGCCAATTTGCGCCCCAGAAAAGGCCAAGAGCAACAAATAAAACGCAAGCGCAACCCCGAGAATTGCACCCAGGAGGGGTAGGCGCTTTTTCCAAATCGAAACGGGTTTGGCATTTGCTGGTGAACCACTCGGCAAAGCGTTCGCTGTACTCACAACATCCATTGTGTCAGTCAATCCGGCCAAGTTGATATTTCTCCGGTTTCAAACGGCAATGCCCACCGGCGTGGCGCAGTGCCAGCACGTGGGGAAACAACACGGAGCACGGCGCGTTGAGGTCTGGAAACCGCCTATCCCCGTTAAAACCTGGGTACCCAACTAATTTTATTGGGTGGCCAATTTGTATGCAGGGAATCTCGTCGGCCATACGCTGGGAAGCCGTTTTCGTTTAACCGCTTTGCTTGGTACGGGAGCGTCTGCCCGAGTGTATTTGGCTACCGATACACGTCTGCGGCGCCAAGTTGCCGTGAAGCTTCTCCACGCCTCGCTTGCCTCCGATGAGGCGTTCCTTCGACGATTTCAGCGTGAAGCAGAAGTGCTGGCACCGCTTTCGCATCCCAATATCGTCATCGTTCACGATGTGAACCATCGCGCCAATGCGCTCGGTGAACCTCCCTATCTGGTGACGGAATACTTGGCTGGCGGAAGTCTTCGGAACCTGCTCGATAGCGGATACCAACTCGACCCTTCGCAAGCAACTGTGGTTGGACTGGGAGCTGCTCGTGGCCTGGCCTTTGCCCACAATCACGGCCTTGTACATCGCGATATCAAACCAGCCAATCTGCTCTTTGGCGATGACCAACGAGTCCGAGTAAGCGATTTCGGTCTTGCGCGCGCCCTGGCTGATCAAGCACGCACCGAACCTGAAGGCGCGCTGGTTGGCACCACGCGCTACATATCCGCTGAACAGGCTCGAGGCCGTAACACCGACGGCCGTTCCGATGTGTACTCACTGGCGCTCGTTCTCTACGAATCGGTCATGGGCTCGGTACCCTTCACGGCTGACACCTGGCAAGGAACGGCCATGGCTCGCCTCGATGGTCCAGTCGACACGCCCCAGATGCTGGGGGAGTTGGGCCCGATTCTGCAAGCCGCAACAACGGTTGAACCAGCGGACCGCCTCGATGCCCGGGAGTTTGTCGCTGCTCTTGAAGAACTTGCCCGCAAACTTCCGGCCGCCGCCTCACTTCCTCTTGACGGGTCAACGATTTTGGCCGCCGCATCCGCCCTTGACCAACGAGATCCAACCCTGTTTGCCGGTTCAACAGCCCCCGTTGAGTTTGCCCCAAAGCCGCCATCGATCCCCGGTTTCTTTGATGCCGACGTAGATGACGAAACGAGCGTTTCTTCGGGAAACTCATCATTCACCCCGGTTAAGCCCGCAGAGTTCAGCGCCAAAGCACTTCGACAAAACAATCGGGCCAAATCAAAAGCAACGAAGGAACTCGCCCGCACTAGTGATGGCGATGGAAAATCCAAACGGCGGGTGGCTACCACGGTGCTTGCCGGACTCGTAGGCGCAGTTGCTGCGGGGGGAGCCGGCTTCGGGGTTTATGCCCTACAGAAAACACCCACGCGCTTGGTGCCCCAAGTAACCGGAGTTTCGGTGCAATCAGCTGAAACGAAGGCTTTGGACTCGAAATTCACCGTAATCACTACACCGCCAGAATTTTCGGCTTCGGTTCCGGCTGGTCAAATTCTTCGCCAAGATCCCCGCGCTGGCCTTCGGCTCCCGGAGAAGAGCGTGATTACGGTAACGGCTTCGAAGGGTCTTGAGCCCGTCGCGGTTCCAAATCTCACCGCCATTACCTACGAGCAGGCAATTGCGGTCCTGCGGAACGAAGGTTTGCGCTTTCCCAATCCGCCGTTGTACGTATCGAATGAAACGATTCCCGCCGGCCAGATCATCAGCTGGGCGCCTCAGGGCGATGTGGCTCCGGGAACCTATGTTTCCCTCACCGTTTCAAGTGGTCCCGCAGCTATTCCTCTCCCGAAGCTGCGCGGATTGGCTCCGGCTGAGGCGCAAGCTCTCCTACCGGCTGGAGTCACCTCGACCCTGACGGAAGTTTTCTCTGACGTGAAAAAGGGGTCGGTCTCCGGCAGTGACCCTAAGGAAGGTTCGTTGGTAAAACGGGGCGATTCGGTCGTGATCCTGGTATCCAAAGGCCAAAACCTCGTGACCGTGCCCAACGTGATCAATCAATCACCCGCAAGCGCAGCAGCCACTCTTCGGGCCGCAGGGTTCACCATTGGGGACACCATTGGACCTGCAGATCGACCGGTTCTTCACACGCGGCCGATCCGCAACCAACGGGTGCGTGGTGGTTCGAAGATAACGCTCTACACCACGGATGAAAACGTGCCCGAAGTACCAGGAGTAACCGATCGAGTGAGAACGGCGACTACCACCAAGCCCAAAGCCAAACCGGCAACTAAAGATTCGGCTGCTGAGGAGGGTGCACAATCAAATGGCGATGGTGCCCCGGCGCCAAAGCCCACGTCGAAGCCGGCAAAGACACCAACAACGAAGGCTGCAGCAGGCGAACCTGCTTCCGCGAACTGAGCTCGAGTTCGATCAAGGAATTCTTCCCTTGGACCGTTGGACTGGCCGGTTAGCCGAAGTTGGCGTCCTTGATGGAGAGTGCAGCTGGGCCAACGAGCACGATGAACAATGCCGGGAGAATGCAGAGCACCAGAGGGAAAAGCACCTTTACGGGGAGTTTCATGGCTTTTTCCTCGGCGCGCTGACGTCGGCGGCGACGCTGCTCAACTGCCTGTACACGAAGCACCTGGGCCATAGGGATACCAAACTGCTCTGCTTGAAGAATTGCGCCAACAAATTGGCGAAGTTCAGGAACTTTATTGCGATTGGCGAGCCCACGCATGGCTTCGGCGCGAGACAATCCGGCACTCACGTGTTGCAGTGTTCGGGCCAGTTCCTCTGGCAGGGGGCCTTCGGTGGATTTTGCTGATCGAGCCATGGCCGAATCGAAACCCAGACCGGCTTCTACGCCAACAGTGATCTGGTCCAAGATATCGGGAAGTTGACGCTGGATTATTTCCTGGCGCTTGTCGGCCTTGTTCTTGATGATGATGTCAGGGAGGTAGAAACCAAGTGGAGCAGAACCAAACGTTCCGATCTTGTTCATCTTGGAACTTAGGCCCTTGGAATAGAAGTAATACGACAGAAAGCAGCCGACGCACAGGCCAATGGCCTTGAGCAGAAGAACCTTCTCCGACGTCCAACTGGAGTTCATGCCCGCCATAGCGATACGCATTTCCATCTCTTCGCTCCACCCTTTGGGGGTACGTTTGCGAAGAGTTTCTACAAGTTTGGCAAACGCTGGTGCGAGGGCTCGGTCTTTGGCCGAACGTTGGAGTGAAGCCGTTCGGTAGTCGATGGCTGAACCGCCCGCCGTGGAACCGATCAGGGTCTTGGCATCGACCTTTTTGGCGCTTCCCCCGGGCAGGAAGGCCCAGGTGAGGATGGGGATGAGTGCCATGATGGCAACGATCCCTGCTACGTGCATCGGGTTCATGACATACCTCTCAGAATTCGATCTTGCAAAGCTTGAAGAGCCACACGCCGCCGATGACCATCAACAGGACGCAGCCGATAGACAGATAAACGCCTGTGCCGGTTAGAAGGGCGCCGATGTATGCGGGATTCGAGGCTTTCACCATGAGCGCGATAACTACCGGTAACCCAAGAAGTACGTATGCAGACATTTTGCCTTCAGCGGAAAGCGTCTTGACTTGGCGTCGGATGTCGGCACGGTCACGAACGGTGGAAGCAACAGTTTCGAGAACTTCAGCCAAGTCGCCACCAACTTCACGATTGATTTCGATGGCGGGAATAACCCATCCAAAATCTTCGGAATCGAGGCGATCGCACATTCCTTTTAGGGAATCGATGAGATCTCTGCCGAGGCGAGCTTCCACAGTCACCCGGCGGAATTCTTCAGAAGCAGGCTTGTCACCTTCTTTTGCCACGGAGTCGATTGCTTGCATCAAACCCTGTCCAGCACGAAGGCTGCTCGAAAGTAACTGGAGGGTATCGCTGAGCTGTTCACTGAACGCATCAGCACGCTTCTTGCCCTTGCGCTTGAGGAACATTCGAGGAAGGATGAGGCCACCGAGCAACCCCCCGATCCCGCCGGCTATCTGACCCTTGTAGAGATAGCCGAGCGCGGCCGTCGCAAGACCCGCCATGACCGCAACAATAAGGAACTCACCAGGACGAAGGTCCATCCCGGCTTTTTCCAACATCTTTGAAATTCCACCGGATTTGCCCTTTTTGCCTTCCTTTTTTGACATTGCCTTGTCGGCTGCGTTGGCGATGTTGGCCACCAGTCCCGAAACGGCGGAGGCAGGCTTGTCTTCTTTCAGCTCGGCAGATTGACCCAGCAGCATGATCGCTTCAGGTTTCGGTCCAAGCATCATGAAAATCCCGATAGCCAAGGCACCGAACACCAACAGGGCGCCGAGAGCAAGAACAATCTTTGACCCCAAGATCTTGGAGAACATGCTTGGCTCAGGTACCGGTGGTGCCGTCCAGGGTATGGCCCAGGCCATTGTCTGGGTTGCGCGGGCCCTTACGTTTGCCAGCTCAACGCCTCGTACAACGATTCCGCCGGTGCGGCTCGCCAGCTGATTCGTTACCTCAGTATCGGCGTCTACAGAATCAAGGGCGATGATGTCAATCCTGGTTCCAGCGCCGGCCAGTTTTGTGGTGATCTCTTCGAGGGTTTTCTTGCTTGAACTATCGAACCCATCTGTGACAACTACGAGCTGGCGTTTGTATTCGAACTTACGATCGAAAGCATTTGCGGCGAAATCAATGCTGTCGAAAAGGTTGGTGTCGGCATCTGCATCGGTTCGCAGGCTTTTCAGTGATGAGCGGAAGACCACTTTGTCATTTGACAACACGCGGGTCTGGGTGGCAGGTCCAGAGAATACGTGCATACCAATTCGCACGGCGGGGTCGACGTTGTCAAGGTAAGCGCCTACTGCGGCTTTGGCGATCTGAAGATTCTGGCCAAAGTTCCGCGAACTGGTGTCGACGACGAAATCGATGTCAAGTTTTGGTTCAGCAACTAAGGGAGTTGAACTCGCGCTCGAAACCGCCTGCGGGACGATGCCTAGGAACAGCAGGCAAAGTCCAAGCAGCGCGTGGGCGGTCCAGCGCAAACGGTTGACGCGAATCATGGTTTACTTCTTTCCTGCGAAAATGTCGACGGCGCCAAAGAGGTCTGCGGGCAAAATGATGCCGTGGTCCGCAAGCTTTTCCGTGAACTTTGGACGGATTCCAGTGGGTTTGAGTTTGCCGAGGTGCTTCCCTTGCGCATCGACGCCTGCTGAATGATCGAAGGCAAAAATGTCCGAAAGGGTCACTGTTGAGCCTTCCATTCCTTCTACTTCCGTAATCGAGACCACTCGGCGGGAACCGTCGCGGAATCGCGCAATCTGTACGAAGAGATCAACGGCTGAAGCAATCTGTTGACGGATAGCGATAGAGGGAAGATCGAAACCAGCCATCAAGACCAAGGTCTCGAGACGGGCCAGGCCATCTCGTGGTGTATTGGCGTGGATAGTGGACAGTGAGCCGTCGTGTCCGGTGTTCATTGCTTGCAACATGTCGAGCGCTTCGCCGCCACGACATTCGCCGATGACCACACGGTCTGGACGCATACGAAGTGAGTTCTTCACAAGATCGCGAATCGTTACTGCGCCTTTGCCTTCAATATTGGCTGGTCGTGTTTCGAGGCGAACAATGTGTGGCTGGCGAAGTTGGAGCTCTACGGCGTCTTCGATGGTTACGATACGTTCGTCGGGAGGAATGAAGCTCGACAAGATGTTCAACAAGGTGGTCTTCCCGGTTCCCGTTCCGCCTGATACGAGAATGTTCAGACGCCCAGCTACGCATGCGGCAAGAAGCTGCGCGCCTTCTGGACTGAGTGAACCCTTCTCCACGAGGTGGTGCACCTGGAGCGGATCCTTGGAGAACTTTCGAATAGTCAATGCAGCGCCATCAACGGCGAGCGGAGGAATAACGGCGTTGACTCGCGATCCATCGAGGAGTCGAGCGTCAACCATTGGCGATGACTCGTCAATACGGCGCCCAACGTTGGCCACGATGCGTTCGATTACTCGGCGCAGCTGCTCGTTGGAAAAGAAGGTTTCTTTGGCTCGGGTGAGCTTGCCGTTCTTTTCTACGTAGATGGCCTGCGTGCCAAGAACCATGATTTCTGAGATCGTTGGATCTTTGAGATAGCGATCGATGGGGCCGTGCCCAAGAACGTCATCGGTGATTTCGGCAACGATGGCATTTCGTTCTTCCATTGAAAGCGGTACGGCTTCGGCGGCGATTGCCTGGGTGATCATGTCGACCACCGTTGCGCGCATATCTTTCTCGGATTGCGAACCCTCGAAGAGTTTCCCCCCGAGCTTGTCCATCAACTGCGCGTGAAGGCGTTCTTTGAGGGCCATCATTGGATCAATGATGGATTTCTCGTTGACCGCTTCGTGTTCTTTCGCTACGAGCTTTGGGCCGCTTTGTGCTGCCGTTGGAGTTGATGGCGGTGGAGCCACGTTGCCAACGGTCTTCCACGTTGGCTCCTCTTCCCGAGCCGGAGCTTGGAATCCAGATGCTTGAGCAGGTTGCTCCACACCGGTTTCTTGTACCCGAAGGCGTTGTCCCAGTTTCATCGTGAATTCCAAACGTTGGTGGCGGGAAGGCTCGGTGTTGCAGCCGTTGTAGCGAGTGCTACGTGTTGAACGTGAACTCCCGATGAACCATGGTTGGCTCCCGGGTGAGCTGGCAATGACACGGTGATGGTTTTCATCGACGTTTCCAGAATGGTGTCTTTTTCGGCGCGGCTGCGGTGGGTTCCATACCAATCAACGTTTCCGCGAAGGATAGAAACGACTTCGCAATTGCTGATTTGGGATCAGCAACCGTGATCGGTACGCCTTGGTTTGCTGCAGCAAGGACGTTGCGGTCTACGGGCAGCAGAAGCGACGAACGCATGCCAACCGCTACTTCAACATCTTCAGGTCGGGCACCACCAGGGGCATCGAAACGGTTGATGATGAGGTGGCGCTTTTGGTGGGTCATCCCGAGGCGGTCAAGAGCATCGAGTTCGCGACGCAAACTGCGAACACTGGACACGTCAACCGAACAAACGAAGACCAAATCGGTCGCAATATCGATGACCGAAAGTGCGTGAGGATCTAGGCCGGCGCAAGAGTCAACAACCACATAGTCGAAGGAGTTTGAAAGCGCTCGGGTGATTTGAACCGATTGTTCAAAGCTCACATCGTCGGCTTCGGCTGGGTCTTCTGGTCCGCACAAAACATAGAGCCCGGATTCGTGCGGGGTAAGGAACACCTTTACTACGGCGCTAAAGTTCGCCCCGTCACTGGAGCCCATGGCGCGGGCTGCATCGGCAACGGTATGTTCGGGACTTAAGTGAAGTGCCCCAGCAACGTCGCCGAACTGGAGATCAAGATCGACAATGGCGACCTTCCCGGCCTCGTAGCTGTTGAGGGCCATGCCAATGTTTGATGCGGAAAACGTTTTGCCAACTCCACCTTTCGGGGCGAGGATGCTGATGATTTTTTTCGTCGGTTCGCCCGACGTTGCAGCGGCCGCCACGGGAAGCGAAGATCGCCAACGCTGTGCATGTTCGAAGCCTCGCTCAAGCACATCGAGAATGACATCGTCGCTTGCCCCCGGAGCAAGTACATCTCGCACTCCGGCTCGGAGCGCTCGTTCGTAGAGCCCAGCTCGCGGTTCGGAAACGAGAACCAAATAGACCCCGGGGTGCTGTCGGTTGATTTGCTCGGCCCGAGCGGCCATGGCTTCCACATCAAGGTCTGGCCCGATAAAAGCAACGCCCATGCGATCGGCGTTTGGAGTTTCACCCGTTGCGGGCCACCGATGCATACGTGGGCCGCCGTTAGCGGTCAGGAGGCGCCGAATGGTCTGTTCAAACGGAACGATAGAACAAACAAGGGCCACGTCGCCCTGGTCCCGAGGAACTTCGCGGACCACTGGTTTTGGTACTGCTAGCTCGGGAAGTTGCTGAATAGCGGTGGGGCCGCCGCCGGAGCGTCGGTCGGCACTAGTTTCTGGCATCCTGGTTTCGGTGGTCATTGGGTGTTCCTTGAACGGTTGTTTGCGTAACGTGCGGTCTGAACGAGCGGTGCTTAGGGGAAGAAGTCCTGACGGCATTCGCCGGCATTTTCTTTGGTGCTCCCAGTCCGGCCGGTCGGCCAGCTTGGGAGCACTCTCCGTTCGGGTGACGTGTTAAGGGGCTGGGGTTCCACCAAGTGGGAGAACCGTTGCCGCTGGTGTGCCTGCCGCCGAGACGGGCCGTACTACGGGCGCAGGAATTGCTGGTCCACCCGCAGATGAGGCTGCAGTAACCGAAACGTCAGCTGCGGTTGCTGATGGAATGGTCGTCGTCGAAGGAACGGTTGTCTCAACAGCAACGGTGTCGGAGGTGACTTCGTCTTGGGCGGGAATCTGGTTTGGTGTTGCGATGTAAACGTTCGAACGGTCGATAATTTTGGTATTTGCTTCAACCACAAACGGATCCTCCGAACCCAGCCATAGTGAGCCGTACTTTGCGGCAAACACAAGCCGCTCAGCCGTTGGGGCGTCCACGCCAAGTTTTACCGAGATCGTGACCGGAGCGACTGGGGCAGCTGCGGGGGCGGCTGGGTCCACTGGTGGAGGCACGGCAACACCAGGAAGAGCAGCTGGGGCCTTGCAACCCAAGCAGTCCAGCACGATTGCTTTGTGGGCAATCAGCGAGGAAGACGGGTTAAGCGGTGCTGGTTCGCCCGGAATATCGCGAATCGGTATCACGCCGGTGAAGTTCGCGAACACGGCCACTGAACTGTTGATGTCGATCATGCCGTTCATGGCTTGAAGAGGTTCAAGTGCGACCCAAATACCGATAAGACCCTTGGTCTGTGGTGGTGGATTTTCGGCATCGGCTTCAGCTTTCGCTTGGACGGGGCTTACGAATCGAGCCTTTACGATTTGCTCATTCGGGAACAATGGCTGCGACGCCACCATCCCCGCGATAGCGCCCTGGCTTTCCACCGTATCGGCAAGGCGCTCGCTTACCCGTACTTGTGCGACCTCTACCGAATCACCAAGAGTGTCTGCGGAGGCGCCCTTCGGGATTGGCTTGACAACCTTCAGTACACTTACGGTTGGTTCTACGGCGAGTGGCAACGCCGTCTTCACATCAGAGTTGACGGATTTCAGCAGGATCACGGTGCCGAGAGCGGCAACCACGAGTGAGGCAACAACACCTGTCAGTTTGCGGCGATTCATTTGGGAGTCTCCCGACGTTGGTTTGGGTTAGGGAAGGAGAACACTCAGGGATTTCTAGAGTGCTATGGATGTTCTATCGACGAGGGAGCCAGCTGGCTTTAGGTTCATCCGTGAATTTGTTGGCACTTCTTTTGTTGACAATCCGGAGTGCGTCTCGAGCGCCCAAAGCAATGGTCTCGAGTCTTTGCCAAGCTGGGCGTATTCGCTGGGAAAGCCAGAGGGCCCGCGAAATTCAGCCGGCCTCGGAGGTTGAAGCGTGCTTCGGATGCTCTGTTCGGTTGCTCTGTTTGGTTGCACCTTTTAGATGCCCTGTTCGGTTGCCCTGTTCAGTTACCAATGCTGTGCATCTGTTTGGAATGACGGGCAAAACGAAACGAGGGGCCCGAAGGCCCCTCGTTCTCTACAACCTTAGCGGTGTTTGTTTTTTGGGGCTGGTTAGCCCATTGCGTTGTTTACGTTGTTGAAGGTGGCGGAGACTTTGTCGCGGAGTGCGGCGACGGCGGTGATGATGCCTACGGCGATCAGTCCGACCATGAGGGCGTATTCAACGGCGGTAGCGCCACGCTCTTCGATTTCGGCTTTGCGACCGGTGATGTAGTTCTGGAGGTTTACGGAGAGTTCAAGCATTTTGGGTTCCTTAGGGTTTGGGATTTGGGTTGGTTTGGCTCCTACGGAACCGTGTGTTTCGGCGAGAAGCACACTTATAGCTTCGGCACGTGCGTTGGTTCCTTCATCCTCAATTTTGATGAAGAGAGGGTTTTGGGGCGGGAATTGGTGCGTTGGGATCAGCTGGTTTGCTCATGACTAGGTCGTTTGGTTCTGTGAGACGTTTGTGCCGATGATGGTGGCGATGATGGTGGCGATGATGGTGGCGATGTTGTGGCGAGTTCTATGGCGATGTTTGTGGCGATGCTTGTGGCGATGTTTGCGTGTAGCGAGGTTTGGAGAGGTGTGGAAAAGCAAATGGGTGGGGCTGCGTTTGCAGTCCCACCCATTTGAAAACTGTCTTCATGCGTGGCGTGAAGACATGTTTTTTGGGGCTGGTTAGCCCATTGCGTTGTTTACGTTGTTGAAGGTGGCGGAAACCTTGTCGCGGAGTGCGGCCACGGCGGTGATGATGCCTACGGCGATCAGTCCGACCATGAGGGCGTATTCAACGGCGGTAGCGCCACGCTCTTCGATTTCGGCTTTGCGGCCGGTGATGTAGTTCTGGAGGTTTACGGAGAGTTCAAGCATTTGGGTTCCTTAGGGTTTGGGGAGGTCCATCGAGGGACCCGAGTGTTCAGTGCATCGGCGTCTTGGGTGTGACACTCATCATCAAATTCGATGAATGTCTGATCAAAGAACTACTCAATTGCCGCGACGGACGTCGCCTTGCTGGGTGATCCAGCCGGATTGATAGGCGACGGCAACCGCTCCAACGACACTCCCGGTGCTCAGCTTGGAGAGAATTCCGCGAATCTGGGTTCGGATGGTGTTCAGCGAGACATAGTTGATCTTCGCTACTTCTTCGGGCGAGATTCCATTGGCCAGTTCACGCAGCACCCCGGCTTCGCGTTTGGTGAGGCTGTCGAAGAGCGAAGTTTGTCGAATCTTGGTTTGCCGAGCATTGCGAAGTTCGCTTAGTAAAGCCTCTCGAACGCTTACGCCCAAAACGGTTTCGCCGCTTCGAACGCGTCGGATCACTTCGCCGAGGTCGTCGAGTGACGCCGAGGGCCCGACAAATCCTTGCGCTCCAAACTCGATCCATTGCGCTTGTGCGATGCCCCTGTCTTCGCAGAAGGCGATGACCACACCGATGTATTCGTGGTGAAGCGATGAAATAAACAACCCGATTCCGGGATGGTCGGTGCCGAGTGATCCGTCGACAATAACCACCGACGTGCGGCTCAGACGTTCGAAATCGACCGCCGACCAGTGCTGCGGTGCCTGGGCGCCAAGGTGCTGACAGAGCAACTGTGCCTGCATCGATTGTGGCCCGACGACGACAAGGGGACCCAGTTGATCACCGGGATGCACCGACCTTGACGAGAGTTTCTCGTGTTGGTCTGTTGGTGTGTCTTGCAGAATCACATGGAGGTCATCGTCAAATCTGATGATTGACTTGAGATACTTCTTGGGAAGTTTGGATTTTGACAGAGTTTCGATGAAGAACGCGTTGTACAGAAATTTTGGGACAGGAGGTCAAAGCCCTCGGCCAACGCAGCGGTTGGCTACTTGGTGATCCCCTTGATCCGCTCCGCTACTTCAGTCGCTAGCTCATCGGCACCGTTTGGCACCGCTGTGGTCTGCAAGGCCAACAGTTTTCCGAGGTCACCCTGCACACGGATTTTGCCTGACATGAACGCCTGCATTGCCGCAGCTGGGTTTTGATCCACGAAAAGGGCTTGGACCGTTACATAGTCGGCGGTAACGGTCACGTCTGGTTTGTCGAGGTGCACCAGGTCGAGTTGGATTCGGCCGCTGGAGGAATCTACGTGCGCTTCGATGATGCCTTCGCCGAAAGGAACTTCGCTCACTACAAGGTTCATGCGCATTGGTGGTGCGCCGGGAACCCTGTCGGCATATTCATCACGGATGGACCGAGCGGCACTGATCCACTTGTCGGAAAGAAACTCGTACTTCGCCACGATCATGTTCCTGCTTGTCTTGAAAAGTTGCGACTGGTGGTGTTGTTCTGAACGTTATCCTCGCTCAAACAACGGCTCTGACCTTAGTTTGCCTTCGCCGCTAGTGGTCGGCTTGGGGGCGAGCTGGTACTTTTCAGAGCAGCCGCTAGAGTTTCGGCTTGTGGAAGGCCAGGATCGTGAAGACCTCAGCGAGGCGACAGCCGACGATGTAGTCGGTGATTCAGCCGGTGAAGTAGCCGGTGATTCAGTCGGTGAAGTAGCCGGTGAAGCAGCCGGTGAAAGAGAGGAGGGATTCGCTGGGCTGACAACTCGAGCGGGGCGTATTGCCAGTCATGCCCGGAATCCAAAGTGGAAGAACCCGGCGCTGCGCATCGATATGTCTACCTGTATCAATTGCGACACCTGCTTACGGCATTGCCCTCCACATTTTGGGGCGATCTTCAACCATGGTCTCGATGTGATCATTGTTCCTGAGCTGTGTTCGGGCTGTGGGAAGTGTCTCCCGCCGGTTTGTCCGGTCGATTGCATCGTGCTTGACCCCACCCCTGATCCAACGCCCGATGAGTGGTGGGAATACCCGTTGTCCTCTGAGGACCCCTATCGCTAAGCCGGCTCAACCTCAGTACTTCGGCGACCGACCGCTAGGGTGGGCATTATGTCCTCCACCCAGTCTGAATCAACCACTCCACCCATAATCCCGGGAGCAGAACCGCTTTCCTATGTTGGAACTAATGGGTGTGGAGTAATCGTCATTCATGGTTTTACTGGCAATCCGTCGTCGATGCGGGGTGTGGCTGAAGCATTTATCGCCGCCGGTTTCACGGTGGAGCTCCCCCGATTGCCTGGGCACGGCACCACGTTGGCTGACATGATGACTACGTCGTGGGCTGATTGGAGTGGTTGTGTTTCGGCCGTGTATGCGGATTTGGCGACCCGGGTTGACAAGGTTGTGGTGGTTGGGTTGTCGATGGGCGGCACGCTTACGGCCTATTTGGCGGCAAAAAATCCGGTGATTGTTGGGATTGTCACGATTAATGGTGCCCTCGAGCCCATGAATTCGGATTTTCGGGCGATGGTCGAGGGCATGGTTGAGGCTGGCGGCACCGAAATCCCTGGCATCGGTTCCGATATTGCCATGCCCGGAGTTGTGGAGAGCGCCTACCCGGGCACTCCTTTGGCTGCGTTGTTGTCGTTGGCCGATGGAGGAACCGAACTCGATGCCTTGGTTCCAGGAATCACGTGTCCTTCTTTGGTGATGTTTTCACCGCAGGATCACGTGGTGCCGGTAACCGCGTCGCCGTACTTCGCTTCAAAGGTGGGCGGTCCGGTTGAGCTGGTGTCGCTTGATCGCAGCTTTCATGTCGCCACCCTGGATTTCGACGCTGAGCTGATCAACGAACGTGCCGTGGCGTTTGCCAACCAAGTTTGCAGGCTCTGATCCTCTTTCTGTCGACGGGGCCCAGCTTGATGTTTTCCCGACGTTTGGTGTGCGGATGCGTGGCGAAGTTCTTGGCGGATTCACCGTTGGGCGCTGAACCATCGTATTGGTGCTTAGAGAAGAGCGACCCAGTGTTGCCAAGGCTTTTCTCGTGATTGTTTGTGTTGGAGATTTGTTGGTTGATGTTGTTTGCACGCTTCGTGATCCTCTGCGTCGAGGCACCGATGCGTTTTCTTCCAATACCTTCCGCCAAGGCGGCAGCGCAGCCAATGTCGCCGTAGTAGCTGGCGGTGTGGGAGCGTCGGCGCGTTTTGTGGGTGGGTTGGGTGACGATGTTTTTGCAGATTTTTTGATTCGCGAACTTGTTGCTGCTGGGGTGGAAGTATGTGCACCTAGGTACCCCGCATCCACTACTGGCACGGTAATTGTGCTTGTTGAACCCGATGGGGAACGCACGATGGCACCGGATCGAGGGGCGAGTGGGTTGCTTGCTCCGCCTGATCGCGCGTGGTTAGCCGATGCTTCGGTTGTGCACATACCGTTGTACGCCTTTGAAGTGGAACCTTTAGCAACAACCGCGTTGACGTTGTCGGCGTGGGCTCGTGAAGCGGGCATTGCCGTGTCGGTTGATCTTTCGGCAGTGTCGCTTTTGGAGAAACTCGGTTCTGATCGCGTCGATGCCTTGGCGGCAGCATTGCAACCCGATGTGGTGTTTGCCAATAGCGATGAATCAACGGCCGCTGGCGCCTTTTTGCAGGCACAGACGTTTGTTGAGAAAAACGGCCCCGATCCAGTCAGGCTGTTTTCCGGCGGCTTGCTCGTTGCCACGGTTCCGGTTCCGCTGATTGGTGAAGTTCAGGACACCACCGGTGCGGGCGATGCGTTTGCTGCGGGGTATCTGTGTGCCGTGGCTCTCGGGTTGAGCGCGGTTGGCTGTGTCGAAAACGGGTCCTTACTTGCGGCGGGATTGCTGCGGCGCCCCTAAACGGCCACCCTTCGTCGCAGGGCGGTTCCTTGCGAACGGCTCCCAGTTTGGCTGGTCGGACGCATAGGCCAGCCCAGTCAAACCCCAGAGAAACCACAGAGAAACCACAGTGGAACCGCAGAGAAAACGCAGTGGAACCACAGAGAAACGCCAGCGCCGGGAAGCGGGTTGTGTTGGAGGTCTGGAGAAATGCTGTCCCGAGCTGGGGGAGGGGCGCCAGTAGGATCGATGGCTATGTCGTCGCCTCTTACCCGAGCGGATGTGGTCCATGTGGCCGGTTTGGCTCGGATCGCTCTTTCTGAAACCGAGATTGACCAATACCTGGTTGATTTGGGTGGAATCCTTGGCCATTTTTCCGATATTGCAGCGGTGAACATCGAAGGGATCCTGCCCACAGCCCACCCGCTCGGACTTACCAACGTGTTCCGGGCTGATGTTGTCCGGCCCAGTTTGAACCGCGAGGAAGTGCTGGCGATGGCGCCGTTGGCCGAAGATGACCGTTTTCGAGTGCCGAAGATTTTGGGTGAATCATGAGCAGCTCTGCTCCGGCGGTTGTGGGGCCAATCGGAAACGTTGGCATCTCGCTCCCTCCCGGCCACGCTGATACCGCTGCGGTGATTGCCGCTGATGTGCGTTCCGGCGCTCGGTCAGCCGTCTCCGTGCTGGCTGAGCACTTTGCCCGTATCGATGCATCCGAAACTGAGGTGCATGCGTTCAATCATGTAATGCGTGCCGAGGCCCAACAGGCAGCGCTGGCCGTTGATGGCGCGGTCGCTGCCGGGCGTGATCCTGGCGTTCTCGCTGGTGTTCCTTTGGCGCTAAAAGACAA
>JAYSVF010000354.1:0-2743 GCA_043718695.1 Acidimicrobiia bacterium
TTGGTTGATGGATTGCTGCAATTGGAAACCAATGAACAGGGCTTCGCGTTGGAGGACAAAGTAGAGCTCGCAACATTAACCTACGACGTCTACTGGCAAATGAAACCCATCGCCGAAAGTAAATCCATCTCATTTTTTCACGACAGTGATGCACAGGTGGAAGACCGTTGGAACCTTTCGGTGCAGGGCAAAGAGGCGAAACTTCGACAGGTCTTTGTCAATCTTGTCGACAATGCCATCACCTATTCGCCTCCTTCGACGTTTGTGCGAATCTGGCTCGAAACAAATAAGGAGCGTACACATAGGATTGTTGAGATAACTGATCAGGGTCCAGGAATTCCTGAGGCCGATCGCGAACGAGTGTTTGAACGATTTGTACGACTCGATCATTCCCGGAACCGAATCGAACAAAATCAAATGCAGCAAAGTCAGGTGCAGCAAAGTCAAATGCAACAAAACCAAATGCAGCAAAGTCAGGTGCAACAGAATCAACCTGAGCGCAACCAGCAGAACGTGGCGCAGCGGAGCCAAAACAACGCAATCAAACCTGGTGGAGCGGGATTGGGCCTGGCGATAGCTAGGTCGATTGTGCAAGCCCATGGTGGAACGTTGAGCTTTCAGGCTGGCCCCGAAGGCGTTGGAACTACTGCCCGCGTTGAGCTTCCGATCGGGTCTTTGCCAGATCGCTGACCTTTTGAGCGCGGCACCCATTGTGTGGCAACGGCGAACTTCGCCCTGGGCATGCCAAAACGCAAAAGGAACCGCACTTCGCTGGGCCCCGTCGACAGGGAAAGTCCCTAAGGCACAGAGGCGGGGTTCGTTCTACACTTGACCACTGCCGGTGAAAGCCCGTGCCGATAAACGCTTTCGGGAGAATTACATGCGACGACTAACCGGCCTTGATGCTTCGTTTCTCTACTTGGAGACACCGAACAACCACATGCATGTGGCGGGGACGTACATCTTTGACCCATCCGACATTCCCGGCGGGTACTCGTTTGCTCGGGTGAAGGAGCTGATTGCGAATCGCCTGCACAAGCTTCCGCCGTTTCGTTGGCGCTTGGTTGAAGTGCCGTTCGGTTTGCATCATCCAATCTGGATTGAGGATCCCGATTTCGATTTGGACTATCACGTTCGCCGCACCGCGTTACCTTCTCCGGGTGGGCAGGCTGAGTTGAACGGGCTTGCTGCCGACATTATGGGTCGTCCTCTCGACCGTCGCCGTCCGCTGTGGGAAATCCATATTGTTGAGGGTCTCGAAAACGGTCACGTGGCCATGATTTCCAAAACCCACCACGCGGCGATTGATGGAGCGAGTGGCGCGGAACTCAGCACGAATTTGCTTGACCTTGGCCCCGAGCCCGTGATTTACGATGATGCGCCCGAGTGGAAAGCCGAGCGCATGCCAAGTGATTCCGAAATGCTTGTCTATGCGTTCAATTCACTTTCGAAGCAACCGGCGTTGTTGGCCAAGACGCTGAAGGACACCGTCGGTATGGCGCTCACGATGCGCAACCGTCCGAAACCCGAAGGCATCACACCGCCACCATCAATGTTCTCTGCGCCTCGTACTTCAATCAACGTGCCGCTCACTCCGCATCGCTTGTTTGCGACCGCAGATGTAACCCTCGACGACATCAAAAAGATTCGCCGCGTGCTTGGCGGAACCGTGAACGATGTGGTGTTGGCGCTGTGCTCAAGTGTTCTGCGCACATACTTAATCGAAGAATCAGAATTGCCCAATGAACCGTTGGTGGCCATGGTGCCAATTTCGGTTCGTTCTAGTGATCAACAGGGAGCAATGGGAAATCGCGTCTCCAACATGTTTGTCTCGTTGGCCACGCAAATTGCTGATCCGGTTGAGCGCTTGCGAGTCATTCAAAATGGCACTCGGCAAGCCAAAGAAGTGGCATCAGCGATTGGTGCCGACACACTCTCCAACTGGGCCGAATTTGCTGCCCCGGCACTTGCTGCCCGTGCTGCTCGTTTGTACTCGTCGATGAAGTTGGCCGACAAGCACCGCCCCGCGTTTAACGTGACGATCTCCAACGTGCCCGGCCCGCAATTCCCGCTCTACTCCGCCGGCGCGAAGCTCACCGCCTGGTACCCAATGGGCCCAATTTTCGACGGTGGTGGCCTCAACATGACCGTCATGTCGTACTGCGGAACCGTGCACTTCGGTTTGGTGGCGTGCAAGGAAACCGTGCCCCGTGTGAACGACATCGCCGCCGGTCTTGCTGATGCTGTAACTGAGCTGTTGAAAGCCGCAGAAGCAGCCGAATCCGCCGCTTTGGCAGCCGAAGACGCTGGTTCCGCCCTTTCTTCCTCCGTGTCGACGGCTTCGAAACCCCGAAAGCCGCGTATTTCAGCGGTTGTCTCTGACCAGGGCGAAGCTCCAGTGCCCGCCAAGAGCGGCCCTGCCAAGAAAGTGCCGGCTTCAAAACCGTCTTCGAAAACGTTGCCCACCAAGAAGTTGCCCGCTAAGAAAGCGACCGTCGAGCAGGTGAGTGCATCGCCCCGCAAGTCAGTAACACCCGTTGTCAGCAGGCGAAAAGCCATTGTGAAATAGACTTAGATCCCCACTATTTCCCAAAGGGGGCCTGTCGGGAGGCAGCGTCGGGGAATCCGAACCCCGGGAGCCCATTTCCTTGCTAGTGTTTCCGTGCTGCGCGGAAGTGGCTCAGTGGTAGAGCATCACCTTGCCAAGGTGAGGGTCGCGGGTTCGAATCCCGTCTTCCGCTCC
>JAYSVF010000355.1:0-2724 GCA_043718695.1 Acidimicrobiia bacterium
CCGCCACGCAATTCACGCGACAATCGGTTGACCACTTGTTCGGCGGAAACGTGGTTTTCGCCGATACCTACGTGAAGTGCTTCAAGATCCGCATATCCAAGCGCGCTTATTACCGCGGTCATGGCGGGGAGTGCTGAGAGTTTTTGGATCGGAAAATTCTCTTTGCGAAGTTGTTTGGTGAGTTCTTCTCGGCCAACTTCTAACGCATCGTCACGCCGTTCCTTGGAAAACCATTGTTTGATCTTGTTGCGGGCCCTGGGTGTAGTGACGACTTGCAACCAATCGCGGCTTGGTTGCGCGGTTTCCACCTTGGAGGTGATGATCTCAATGGTTTCACCAGAATTGAGATTGGAATCAAGCGGCGCCAAACGGCCATTGACGCGAGCACCGATACAACGATGACCAACGTCGGTATGGATGGCATAGGCAAAATCAAGCGGTGTTGCTTTCGCCGGAAGCGTAACCACTTTACCTTTTGGCGTGAAGACAAACACTTCGTCTTGGTAGAGGTCAACCTTGATCGTTTCGAGGAACGCTTTGGGATCGCCAGCATCAGGTTGCGCTTCGGCGAGGCGTTGCAACCAGGCCAACTCGGTAGTGTCGACGGCATTGCCCGTGCGCTTCGTATCCTTGTAACCCCAGTGCGCAGCAATCCCAGTCTCGGCGATTTGGTGCATTTCCAGGCTACGGATCTGACATTCCAGAACCTTGCCCTGCGGCCCAACCACGGTGGTGTGGAGCGACTGGTACAGGTTGAACTTGGGCATAGCGATGTAGTCCTTGAATCGCCCCTGCACCGGCTTCCACAACGCGTGAATTGATCCAAGCGCTGCATAGCAATCCTTTACCGAATCGACAACGATACGTATGCCTACTAAATCGTGGATGTTCTCAAAATCCAAACCCTTCATGACCATCTTTTCGTAGATGGACCAAAGGTGTTTTTCCCGCCCCGTTACGGTTGATTCGATCCCCAGTTCACGCAGCCGTTCACGAACCTCATCTATCGCCGTTGCTAAATACTCTTCTCGTTCTGGGGCTCGGGCATTGACCAGGTTGATGAGCTCTGCGTGCTTACGAGGTTCCAGTGCCCGAAACGAAAGATCTTCGAGCTCATGCTTGAGTTCGCCAATACCCAGACGGTGGGCCAGCGGCGCATAGATATCCAGAGTTTCCTGTGCGGTTCGTCGGCGTTTCCATTCTTCGCCTACGGCATCGATCGTTCGCATATTGTGCAAACGATCCGCCAGTTTGATAACGAGCACCCGAAGGTCTTTGGCCATAGCCACCAGCATCTTGCGCATGGTGGCGGCCTGTTGGGCTTCTTTGGATTCGAACTGGATCCGCTCGAGCTTGGTAACCCCATCGACGATGGCGGCCACATCGGCACCAAACTCGGCATTGAGATCATCGAGGGTCACCCCAGTATCTTCAACCGCGTCATGCAAGATCGCGCCGGCCAACGTCACATCGTCCATCCCCAAATCAGCCAAGATTTTGGCCACGGCGACAGGGTGAGTGATGTACGGCTCACCCGATTTCCGGCGCTGTTCTTTATGGGCCGCGGCCGAAAGCACGAATGCGGCATTGATCCGGCTCACTGAGGCTTTTGGGTGGTGCCGGCGGTAGGCCTCCACGACCGGACGGAGCAGACGGGGGTCTTGGGGATCAATGGTCAACAAGTCGAGTTCCTCATGCGGAACATCTCGCCCATCAACAACGGTTGCCATCGCTCCTTCAACCAGTGCTTGATCCATAACCCAAGCTATCGCATCACTATCGGTCGGCTACCACCACTCGGGCGAGGACGTGCTCAACCCCGCGGTACGGCTTCCTGGCTGCCTACCGGTGAATCCATGCCAATGGATTCACCAACGAGACGAGATTTGACCCGGAGCCTGAGTTGCGCTGATCCCTAAATCCATTAGGAGTAACTCAGAACCGTTTCAATTGCTAGGTCGCCACCAAGTGCCAAACCAAGCGCACCCCGACCTTCGATAAACGCGAGTTCGATGGCAAAGCCAAACCCGGCGACCGTGGCGCCCAGGTCGCGAATAAGGCCGGCCGCAGCAAGAGCTGTGCCGCCGGTGGCCAACACGTCGTCGATGATCAAAACGTGATCCCCCTCACCAGCCGCATCGGCATGAACCTGTAAAGAATCAGTTCCGTATTCGAGGTTGTACGTGCGCGTAATGCTTTTGGACGGAAGCTTCCCCGGTTTGCGTATTGGCACCATACCCACGCCCAGCCGGTCGGCCACGAGCGGGGCGAGTAAGAAACCGCGAGCCTCTATTCCTGCCACCTTGGTGACGGTCTTTCCTCCAGAGTTTGGAACATGCAACCACGGGGCGGCCATCAAGTCGGCCAGGGCAGCAATAGCTCCAGGCGATCCCAGGAGCGGCGTGATGTCCTTGAATAAGATTCCCGGTTTAGGGAAATCAGGAACGTCGCGAATGAGGGCGGCAAGGTCGGTAGCGAGCACGCACTACCGTAACCGCCACCAGCGCAGGCCGTCACGCAAGCACGAGCGTTTGATTTTCGGTCGTGGAACCGTGCACAAACCCGTACGTTGCGAACGCGTCTAGCTGTGTCTAGAGCCCGCTCAACCACGATTCGGTGATGCCACCGGGCGCACCAGAACGGATAAACCATTCCGTTCCAAAAGCCATAGCAAAGGCTTCCGGGGGCATCTGAAGGAAAAACGACGAATCGGTGATCTGGCTT
>JAYSVF010000356.1:0-37014 GCA_043718695.1 Acidimicrobiia bacterium
CGTACGCTTATTATCATGAAAAGACTGGCTCGGTGTCAACCATGCCAAGTCCACCTCACCCTCCACACCCCACCCAAGCTAACCGCGTACATCAACTCCAGCATCACTGCACGAAGGCCAAAAATCCATGCCGCATAGCTCCCCCATTACCTGTGTCGACCATCATCTGGCCACTGATCTTCGCGTTACCGGTGGGTACGACAGCCGAGTTGTGGCCTGGAATCCTGACGGATCCGAGCGCTGGTTTGCGGATTTCGATGACCTGGTAAATGACGTCCGTATAGATCCAACCGGAACACGAGTAGCAGTAGCGGTAGCCGACAGTTTCGCCTTCGTGCTTGACATGGCCAACGGTGCGCGCACCGACGTCTTTGGACCGCACGGCGACGATGTCAATGCAGTGCGCTGGTCACCCGATGCTTCACAGCTGGCTTGTGTGATGGATCACCTCGACACCACGATTCGTATCTGGCCGATGACTGGTTCTACAAACGGTTCTACAAACGATTCTTCAAACGGTTGTTCAGAGAAAAGTGTGGCTCTGAGCGGACACGAGAGCGGGGTGTTCGCCGTGGCTTTCGACCCAACTGGAACCCGCGTCGCCACCGTCGCCGAAGACTCCACCGCACGTATCTGGGATATTGCAACGGGTGGGCAGCTTCACGTCTTGCAACACCCCGGTGATCCCGAGGCGCTGGATTGGTCACCCAATGGCAGCGTGATCGTCACGGGATGCGACGACGGAATCGCCCGCGTTTGGGACCCATCAACCGGTGTACTAGTAAGCGAACTTAGTGAAGCCAAAGCCGCGGTTCGATTCATTCGTTTTGATGCCACGGGCGCGCGAGTACTGATCGGCTCCTACGACGCCACCATGCGTGCTTATGAATGTCGAACCTGGTCGCTGATCGAATCGTATCGTCAAGCCTTTCAATGGGAACGAGCCGGTGGCTTCACTAACAACGGCATCGTGATTGGCAGTTTCGGTGCGGGCCCATTGGACTATCCACCAACCGGAAAGCCACTCGAGCTCACCTATGGCATCAACGCTATTGCCGCAAAAAACGGTCGGTTATTGGTAGGTCGCGATGATGGCCGGGTAGTTGATGTTCTGCGCGCAGAGATTCTCACCCAACACGACACCATCGTGAACACCGTCGCCATATCCCCGAACAATCGCACCGTTGCCAGTGGCGACTATCGGGGTGGGGTCCGCGTCACACCGCTACAGCCCGGCGGCGAACCAGCAATTGTTACCCGCACGGCGGATGGCGGCCCGGTCAACTCTATTGTTTGGAACCCGCAGGGTGACATGTTCTACAGCGGGGGTTACGACGGTTGCGTGCGCACTTGGCAAAGCGATGGAACCTGCACGACCACCTTCGACGCACACCATGGACCCATCAAATCTTTGGCCTGGAGCGCATCAGCCAATCTCCTGATCGCTGGCTCATCGGACGGTTCCCTCAGCGCATGGGAAAACGGCCGAGAGGCATGGAGGGCCACTACCGATGATCTGGTTTTGGTCAACGCGGTTGCCTGTGCCGACGACGCAGGAATCGTGGTTTCGGCTTCGCGTGATCTGCGGGTTCGCATCTGGGACGCAGCAACTGGTGCGCTTCTCGAAACCCTCGGGCAGGGCCACCGTAAATCCGTGAAAGCCATTGCCGTATCAAGCGACGGCAACCTAATCCTTTCCGGTTCCTATGACGGCACGGCCATCGTGTGGCATCGTGACGCGGGAGGTTGGCAGTGGATCCCGCTGCGGCTTCACGGAAAACCGGGCGTGCCTGCAGTTGCCCTCGGTGATGGCGCGCTGTTCACTGCGGGTTGGAATGGCACGGTGGGCCATTGGGATCTCACTGGTAAACAAACCGCTGAGTACCTAGCAAACGAGATCTACTAATGGTTGAAGACACCACGTTCACAGGGCCCCTCGACGATGACGCGGCAATGCATTTGGCGATTGACGTTGCCGCGCACTCCCGATTGTGGACCGCGCCGAACCCTTGGGTTGGTGCCGTTCTGCTCGACGCGCAACGCCGGGTAATTTCCACTGGGCGCACCCAACCTCCCGGCGGCCCTCACGCGGAGCCGATGGCGTTACGTGAGGCGGGTGAACGGGCGAAGGGTGCCACGTTGGTGGTCACGCTGGAACCATGTTCTCATCACGGGCGCACCCCACCCTGTGCCGATGCCGTCATCGAGGCAGGAGTTGCGCGAGTTGTTGTAGCGGTTCGAGACCCCGATGTGAAAGTTGCCGGACGGGGCATTCAACGACTTCGCGATGCGGGCATCGAAGTGATCGAAGGCGTTGGTGCTTCGCTCATAGAGGAACAACTCAAGCCGTATTTGCATCAACGACGCACCGGTCGGCCCTTCGTGGTTTTGAAATTGGCAATGACTCTCGATGGCCGGATCGCTACTCCCGATGGTACGTCCACATGGATTACCGGCGAAGAAGCTCGACGCGATGTTCACCAGCTGCGCGCCGAGTGCGACGCCATCTTGGTTGGTGCAGGAACCGTGCGAGCCGACGATCCTTCACTCACCGTGCGCATGGTTGAAGGTCGCGACCCGGCTCGTTTTGTGCTCGGCCACGTAGTCGAAACCGCGAAAGTACAACCATGCGTTGAGGTACAAGGCGAACTCAGCCAGGTACTTGAGGAGATCGGACGACGGGGCCACCTCCAGCTTCTCGTCGAGGGCGGAGCCAGCGTGGCCGGGGCATTCCATCGAGCCGGTCTCGTCGACCAATACTATGTCTACATAGCACCTGCCCTACTCGGAGGCGACGATGGAAGGCCACTCTTTGCTGGCCCAGGAGTACCCACAATGGCCGATCTTTGGCGTGGCTCCTTCCGTTCCGTCACCCAGCTCGGCGCCGACATCCGCCTGATACTCGACCGAGCTCGCTAACTGCCTAACTGCAATGGTTCATCTGGCACGCCGAATCAGCTATCCCGCTGTTGAGCTGTCATCCGCCCCAAACCATGATCTCGCACACCCATTTGCGCCACAGCGATGACGACACGCTGCGACTTGTCTCCCTGCAGCACGCCCTTGGGGGCAACGCCATCGAGTTGGTGCGCACGGTTTGCGGTTGATCACTCGGCGAGATTGATATCTACAACTGGGTTCGGGTTCTCTCTTCTCGGCCTCGACGGAACGGTTTGGTTGACCTACGATTCGGAACATGTCCATCACCACCCGCTATGAGTCTGTCACTTCGCACGATGGCGACTCATTCGAAATCTACTGCGCCATCCCCGAGGCTGGTCACGGTCCGGTCATCGTTTTGTTTCAAGAAATCTTCGGCATCAACGACAACATGCGCGGCCTTGCGGAACGAGTCGCTGAAGCAGGCTACGTCGGTGTGGTGCCCGACATGTTCTGGAGAATCGAGCGCCGTTTCGAACGCAAAGACGAAAGTGGGATTGGGGATGCCTTCGCGGTCGTCGGGCAATTCGATGCTGAGAAAGGGATCGCGGATCTGAATTCCGTGCATGCCCATGTGCTCGCTATGGCGGAATCGACCGGCAAGGTTGGCGGGGTTGGGTTCTGCTTCGGTGGTGGCATGGCATTTGCATTCGGTGCCACAAGCCGAGTCAACGGGCGCGCGCCCGACGCCGTTGTTCCTTACTACGGCAGCGCCGTGAACCAGATGCTTGGCATGCTTCCCGGGCTCAGTTGCCCAGCGATGTTCCACTACGGAAACACCGATGCGTTCATTCCCGAGCCAGCCATCGCTGAAGTGGAACAGGCCGTGCAGGGCATGGACAACGTTGTGTTTCATCGTTACGACGCAGGACACGCATTCTCGAACTGGGATGCGCCGTCTATGTACCAAAAAGACGCTGCTGAACTCGCATGGTCCCGCACCATGGCATTCTTCGCCGAACACCTTCACTAGGAGTGCTGAATAATGCGACCTAGAAAAGTCGCGAACTGGGAAAACGGAGCCAATTGATGCATACAGTCGCATTTATTCAGCAGTCTCCTGGTTAACGAACGCTGCCACAAGCTCGTACCGGTGCGAGTTGATGTATTCACTTCAGCCGGCTTCACAATTGGGTTGCCGAATGAACAGCGGCACTTGTACTCGAAACCAAGAAAAACCTCAACGTCTCGCCACAACAAATCCAAAAGCCAGATGTCGTAGTCAAACGGTGTGATCAGACGTTGTGGTTTACCGGTGCCTTGTAACTCCGTTGGCTTCAAGCATTTGAACAGTGTCGTCGAGGAGGGCTTGAGCAACGCGTGCTAGTAACACTGGATCCGTGGAAACATCTGCTGTGTCTTGGGGGGTATGGAACCAATGGCTCATCATGTGCCCAGACTTTCACACCAGCCAAGTCTCTAGTTTTCACACCAAACTCAAGCCGCTGACCCGTAGCAGTTGAATATATAACGGATACCGGAACAATCGATTCGTACTTGGACGAGTCACGCCAGACCTGGAACAGTATTGGCATGATCCTCACCGAGACCGTTGGAACCGTTTGTACAATCACCCTCAATCGGCCTGAGGCACTGAATGCCCTCACACCCGATCTTCTCAGTCAGCTTGCAGTTTCGTTAGAAACCGCCGCCAACGACTCGGCGGTGACCGTCGTCGTGCTCACCGGTGCAGGTCGTGCATTCTGTGCAGGTGTAGATCTCAAAGCGTTAGCCGCAGCGGGAATCGATGGTGGCGACGTTTCCGATCTCCTCAACACCCCAGCGCGACGTGCCGCCGAATTGCTGTCGACGATGGGCAAGGTAACTGTAGCCAAAGTGAATGGGGCGTGCTTCACCGGGGCTTTGGAACTGGCACTCGCTTGCGACATCATGATCGTGGCCGACGAAGCAAAAATGGGCGACACCCACGCGAAGTGGGGACTGCGACCAACGTGGGGCATGAGCCAGCGCCTGGTCGCCGCGGTGGGTATCACTCGCGCTCGATGGTTGAGCCACACCGCGCGAACCTTCTTCGGATCGGATGCGGCCGCTTGGGGCATGGCGGCCGAATCGTGTCCATTAGTCGAACTCGACGCACGCACCGAAGCGTTGATTGCCACACTCGCGGAGGGTTCTGCAGCTTCTCAGCGCGCATACAAAGACCTCTACCGAGCGGCCGAGAACAACGGCTTGACTGCTGGGCTCGCTTATGAATTCGCGACGGAATATCCCATGTCGGGCGCAGGTGCTCGGCTCAGTACGTTTGGGAGCTAATCGCGTTGCTCAGAGCCAAGAATTCCTAGCTCTGCACACGGTTCAATCATGAACACCACAAACACTCACTCACACTCACTCACACTCACGAAACCAGGACAACCATGATCGATCTAGAACGAGATGGCGAACTATTCATTCTCACCATGAACGACGGCGAAAACCGATGGAACACCACGTTCGTGCGGGCCTACGCCAAAGCGCTCGACGAAGTGGAGGCCTCCACCGGGCCCGCTGCGCTCATCACCCGATCGGCCAACGAGAAATTCTTCTCCAACGGACTGGACTTGGATTGGATCTCCGCTTCGGCCAACGCAGATGAAGCTGAGTCTCGTGGCGGTGATCGATCCGTGTTTGGTGACGAGTTCATGACCCTTATGGGACGCATAATCACGCTGCCAGTTCCCACCGTCGCGGCAATCAACGGTCATGCCTTCGGTGCCGGACTGATGAACGCAATGTGTCACGACGTTCGCATCATGCGTTCCGATCGAGGATTCGTTTGCGCCAACGAAATGCAGCTCGGCATGGTCATTCCCCGCCCGGAACTCGCGCTGTTTCGACACAAACTACCTGCACATACCTTTTTCGAAACCGTCCAGCTAGCCCGCCGATGGGCCGGTCCCGATGCACTCGCCGCAGGAATCGTCAGTCAAATCACCAGCGCCGAAGAACTCCTCGATGCCGCACGCAAACGAGCATCAGAGCTGGCCCCGCTCGGCGCAAACCGAAAAGCCTACGGCGCTCAAAAAGAAAGCATCTTCGGCAAAAACTCCGCCCTCAACGAACCCCACGGCGCCGCTCACATGCTCAAATACGGCCACGATTTCCACTAACGCACTCGATGCTGACAGCAGCCCGTCGCATCGGCGAGTTTGCCGAAGGCCTATTTCTCCAGGCGCTAGCGACCGACACTTGGCTGAACCGGTAGTCGGATCTTGTCTAAAACAGCAATAGATGGTTGGCTAAACCGCTAGTCGGCTTGGAACCGCTACGGCTTCAAACCACTAGGTACTGTTATTAGATCGTATCGAGGCTACCCACGCACTACCCGAACGCTAAAACCTGGTTCTGCTAACAGGCGATCTCACACATAGCGGAACATCCGAAGAGTGAACACAGCACCGGCGTTCATCGAATGGGCACGAGGAGTCCAGTCGACACGCGAAAGCACGTTCGTCTACACGACACTTCTTCAATCCCGTGTCCTGCGGCCACCCCGTACCGTCAACCTTTATTTTGTCGATGGCTAAATAAAGTTTAACTAGCTATCCTTTACTTATGGCTTCGCTGAGTAACGGATCGACGGGGGAAAGCGGCCTCTGGCCATCCGTTACGTTCGAGCCCCATCAATGGGACCGGCACGACCAATAGCCTCACATTCGCTTCGTAACATTGTCCGTCGACCGTACCAAGCAGCCATGGTGCCACCGATCGCTAGGCAAACAGTCGTTCTCATTCACAAACCCAGGCAGCCGCAGCTGAAGCGACAGCCGCCTTCGATGTCGAGGTAGGAAAAGAACTCTGGCGAGAGAAACTGAGCCATCTTCGATCGGATGCCCTCGCTCACCGTGTCGAGGCGATCCTCCCTGCCACGCCGATCGTTTATGGGACTGGTCTGATGGAACGATTTTCGGTTTCCGCTCCAACTGCTAACTCGGCTCTTGCGGCGTTGAACGAGGCGGGAATCTTGACGCGCACAAACGCTGGATTGAAGTTTCGCCGCTGGATCGCGCATGACATCGCAACAGCCCTCGACAAATTCGCCATTCGATCCGGCCGACGAACATTCCCGTAAGCACAACGTTGTCGACGTGACTTCATCGGGGGCGATCTAAAGGCATGTCGACAAAATGAGATACCTCTCTTCGGCCGCCTTTAGCCATTGAAGGAGAACTACTCGATCGGGGGTCGACGATCGAGCCAACCAAATGCGGTCTGGAGCTGCGAGCCAAGCGCTAGGAGCATTTCGTCGTCGCCGTGACGCCCGACTAATTGCACCCCGACCGGTAAGCCAGCGGCCGTCAGGGACACAGGAACGACGAGCGCTGGTTGGCCGGTGAAACTGAACGGGGCACAGAACATCCCGGTTTTGGCCGGCGCGTCCTCACCCCATCGACGCAATGGTGCGTGCGCATACTATTTGAACCTGTTTGTTCGGCGTATTGTCGACCGTCATTTAGAGTTACGATATGAGCAAGGTGATCCGCCTCGGTGTTCAAACAGATCCGACCGACGCTAAGATATTTCGTCAAGTGGCAAGGACAGCAGAAGCGGCAGGCCTTTATGCTTTGTTCGTCCCCGACCACCCGGGAAGTTGCACCTCGCCGTTCGTTGCACTTGCCGCTGCAGCATCGGTCACTGAGCGGATCCGCTTGGGCACCTATGTTTTAAACACCGGCGTGCATCACCCTTTGCAAACCGCAAACGATCTCAACACGCTTGATCTGTTAAGCGAAGGACGCGCAATCTTGGGAGTCGGGGCTGGGCATACCCCTGCAGAGTGGACACAACGCGGTCTCGCTTACCCGGCCGCAAAGTCGCGAGTCGACCGCATGATCACCTTCGCCGAGCACGTCCGTGCGCTCAGTCGCGGTGAGACCCTAAACGCAAGCGACGAGTACTTCACGTTCAACGACGCCGCTGTTACGAGTCCGGGAGCGCATCAACGGCCCATACCGCTCCTCGTGGGAGGCAACGGTCCGACGGTACTTCGCTTTGCCGGCGCTCAAAGCGAGACCGTCAGCGTTTCAGGACTTGGCGCCACAAAGCCCGACGGCCACTCTCACATCCCTATGTGGACACACACCGAGATCGACCGGTCCATCGATCACATCCAAACAGGCGCCGCCGGCAGTACCGGGCCGGTCATCGAAGCGCTCGTTCAGTGCCTAAAGATCACCAACGATCGGCAAGGAGCCCTGGAATCTTTCGCGCGGCTTGCACAGCTCGACGTCTCTCTCGTCGAAGATATCCCGTTCGTCCTGATCGGAACTGTCGCACAAATTGCTGACCAGATCGCAGCGCACCGCGAGCGTTGGAATTTCACAAGCTTCGTAGCAAGAACAAGTGACCTCGCCGATCTCACCGCCCTCGCTCAAAATCTGATCTGATCACGGCTGCGGCCGAGTCAGCGAAGACCTATCGGTCCATCGATTTTGGACCGATACTCAAGCCGCCCGGCGAAACGAACAACGCATACCCCGTTGCTCGGTGCAATAGGTAGCGGGGCCAAACCGACAATCAGCGGCAGGATCCTCCCCCAACAAGCCGATGCTGAAACTGCATTGCCACTTGTAGAGCCGACGAAAATGTTGAAGAATCACGCTTGCGAACAACACTGCGAATTGATTACCTACGAATCACCGGAGGAACCTCATGCGTTTTGGCATTTTCATGGCCCCATTCCACCCGCCGGCGGGGCAGGACCCCATCTCCGCGGTGCAACGCGATCTTGAGATCGTGCAGCTCCTCGACCGGCTCGGTTACGAAGAAGCGTGGATCGGCGAGCACCACTCCGCTGGCACCGAGATCATTCCTGATCCAATGATTTTCATTGCATTCGCTGCACCGCAAACCAAGCACATCAAACTCGGCACCGGCGTGCTCTCTTTGCCCTATCACAACCCTCTCCTCGTCGCCGATCGCGTGTTCTTCCTTGACCAGTTACTCCGCGGCCGGTTCATGCTTGGGCTCGGCCCGGGCGCGCTCCCTGGTGATGCGGCCATGCTCGGCATTTCGATCGAAGAACAGCGCGGCGCGCTTGAACATGACACCGATGTGTTGATGCATTTGCTGCGAAGTGACGACCCGATCTCCGTCGAAACGTCCCGATACAAATTGGTGAATGCAAAGTCGCAATACGGTCCCTATAGCGACTTCGAAATCGCCGTTGCCGCAATCGCATCGCCGACCGGTCCACGCGTCGCCGGAAAGCACGGCCTTGGATTGCTATCGATCGGCGCAACAACCACCGACGGTTTCGATCTCCTCGCCCACCATTGGGATGTCATGGAGGAACGCGCCGCAAAATTCAACACCAAAGCCGATCGCAATCAATGGCGCCTCGTCGGCCCGATGCACATTGCCGAAACCCGCGAGCAAGCTATCGAAGACGTCCGCTACGGTCTCGATGACTGGTGTGAGTACACCCAGAAAGTTTTAGCCGTTCCTCACTTCCGTGCCGCTGGTGAAACGTTCGAAGAACGCGTTGCTTGGGTGAACGAGACGGGCCTCGGCGTAATCGGCACACCCGACGACGCCATCGCCCAAATCGAACGGCTCGAAAAGCAATCAAACGGTGGCTTCGGCGCGTATCTGATGGTCCACCATGAATGGGCTCGACCGGCGGCCGTGAACCGCCATTACGAACTGTTTGCCCAGCACGTGAAACCACGGTTCCAACGCCTCGCCCGGAAAACCATCGCTGCCGAAGACCGGGCTATCGGCGAATGGAAAGAACTCGGCGACCGTGTGGAACTCGCTGTGGCCGCAGCAACCGAACGCCACCAAGCCGAACTCGCCAGCTAGGCACTCGTCCAGGAGTCCTACGTGTCTTCCGGACCCCAACGGTGTGTCAGACCAACAGCCCAGACGACCGAGCCAAGTGCGTTAACTAAGCACGCTTAGCGATAATCGGCAAGCGCGCTTATTTCTTCCATAATGCGGGTGATGTCGTAATCCTTTGGCGTGTAGACCGCAGCAACACCGGCGGCCATCAGCACAGCGCGATCCGCTTCGGGAATGATGCCGCCAATGATCACCGGCGCGTCCACACCAACAGCCGCTAAACAACGCATCACTTCGGGGACCAGTTCCATATGCGAACCGGAGAGTACAGAGAGACCGATGACGTGGGGATCTTCGTCGCGCGCTGCAGCAGCAATTTGCTCGGGGGAGAGCCGGATGCCTTGGTAGATAACTTCCATCCCGGCATCACGCGCGGCAACGGCGATTTGTTCGGCACCGTTGGAATGCCCGTCGAGACCAGGCTTGGCCACCAACAACTTGGGTGGACCACCGACACGAACCTTGTTGCGAGCAGCAATCGCCGACAGGCCGCTGCTTGCTCGACCCGCTACGCCACCAACACCGGTTGGGGCGCGAAACTCACCGAAGATTTCCCGCAACGCCCCGGCCCATTCGCCCGTCGTAACGCCCGCATGGGCTGCGGCAATCGTGGAGACCATGATGTTCTCGGTCCCCCGCGCCGCCGCTCGAACCGCATCAAGCGCTGCGGCCGCGGCAACTGAGTCACGGTTTGCTCGCCACGCTTGCACGTCGGCAATCATGGCGGCTTCAACGGCTGGGTCTACAGTCAGAATGTTGTCGGCTCCACCGAGTGGGGAAGGAGCCGATTCAGTAAACCGGTTCACTCCAATCACCGCCAAATCACCGCTCTCAATTCGGCGGGTTCGTTCGGTATGGGAACGTACCAATCGAGCCTTGAGTTCACCAATGGCTTCGAAGGCACCACCGAGGGCCAGCACATCGTCGAGCTCAGCACTAGCCGCGGCAATCATCTCGTTGACCTTCGCTTCAACCACCACCGAACCTTCAAAAAGATCGGGGTATTCAAGAAGATCGGTTTCAAAGGCCAACACCTGCTGCATGCGAAGTGACCACTGTTGATCCCACGGCCGCGGCAAACCTAACGCTTCGTTCCATGCCGGTAGCTGAACGGCGCGGGCACGAGCATCGCGAGACAGGGTGACACCCAGCATTTCCAACACGATGCGCTGCACATTGTTCTCGGGCTGCGCCTCAGTAAGACCCAGCGAATTCACCTGTAGGCCATAACGAAACCGGCGTTGCTTGGGATCAGTCACCCCATAGCGTTCGAGACAGATTCGTTCCCACATCTGTCCGAAGGCCCGCATCTTGCACATCTCCTCAACGAAGCGAATCCCAGCGTTTACGAAGAACGAAATACGCGCAACAACGTCACCAAAATCCTCAGGCTTCACCTGCCCTGAATCACGCACCGCATCGAGCACGTCAATGGCCGTCGCCAACGCATAGGCCAGTTCTTGGGTAGGAGTAGCCCCGGCCTCCTGCAAATGATAGGAACACACATTAATTGGATTCCACTTCGGCAAATGCTGCACCGTGTAAGCAATCATGTCGACAATCAACCGTCGTGAAGGCACTGGCGGATAAATGTACGTCCCGCGCGACAGGTACTCCTTCACAATGTCATTCTGCGTAGTGCCAGCCAAACCCCTGGGATCCACGCCATGGGTTTCGGCGTTGGCGATATACAGCCCAAGCATCCACGCCGCCGGGGCATTAATGGTCATCGAGGTATTCATGTGGTCAACGGGAATACCATCAAGCAATGTACGCATATGACCAAGATGGGAAACCGGCACGCCAACTTTGCCAACCTCGCCGCGTGCTTGAGGCGCATCGGGGTCATACCCAGTCTGTGTCGGAAGGTCGAAGGCAATCGACAACCCCGTTTGTCCCTTGGACAAGTTCGTGCGGTACAACTCGTTGGAAGCTGCGGCCGTTGAATGACCGGAATAGGTTCTCATTACCCACGGCGAATCGGGGCGCGGCAGTTTCGAGTTCGAAGAAGTAACGGTAGAAGCGTCGTCGTCCACGCTGCATTCTCGCCGAGAAACGCCGGCCTACGCCAACCAATACCGACGCTCACTACAAGACCTTTGTCACCCCGCTAGCTCAACAGCACGAACCCAAGTTGGCTTCCCGAGGCACAACGCCCGCACAACTGTGAGCCGGAACCCTTAGCTGAGTGCCTGTAGCCGTCGAGGAGAAAGAGGTAAATCCCACCTCCCTACCAAAGGAAACCCAATGGAAGTAACTGCAAAAACGAAGCGGCTCGCCGTCATCGGTGGCATCGTGGTCACCGTACTGGGGGCCTACCTCAGCACCGGTGCAACGGCGTTCTTCACCGCCGACGGCGTCATCGGTACCAATACCTTTACCGCTGGTTCACTCGATATCGCCCTCACCCCAGAAGGCCCGGCGGCAACAGCAATCTCCTATGCCAACATGGTCCCCGGCGACAGCGTTACCCAGCCGGTCACCATCAGCAATGTGGGAAGCGTCAACTTTCGCTATTCCATGACCAGCGTGGCCACCAACCCCGACGGACGCGCCCTAAAAGACCAGCTGGTCTTCACCGTCAAAACTGCCGACGCTGGCGGAGGTTGTTCATCATTCACCGGGACCACGGTGTACACCGGCGACCTTGATTCCACAACGGGCAAGATCATTGGCGACCCAGCAACGGGGGCACAACCAGGCGATCGAACCATCAACTCGCCTCTGGCCGAAACGCTGTGCTTCCGTGGCACCCTCCCAACCACTGCTGGCAACATTTACCAATCAGCGACTACCACGGCGACGTTTACCTTCGACGCCGAGCAGGTTGCTAACAACCCGTAGCCGTAGGTATCCGGTAGGCACCGACATTGCTCGGTCCCAAGCGCCTATCGCATAGGTCTCTACGAAGATCGCTTTCGTTGGCTCCCTCCTCCAAGACTCGAGGGGAGGGGGCCGACCTGTCCATTCATCAGACCAAAGAACTCAAAACTGTCAAGCCCACCACCGTTCAAGCCGCCCTTCCCTTTTTGTTCTTGGAGACTTTTATGTTCCATCAGAATCAAACCAGACTTCACCCGTTGGTGAACATCATCGTTCTGCTTGGCTTGGCGATCTTCGCGTTCAGCATGAAAAGAAACACCAACAACGCACAGGATCTGGCCTTTGTCACTGCGAGCAGCCCTCCGAACGCCACAGCCCCGGCCATGGCTCAGATTTTGGCTACGGCCGGTATTCCCGGCTTAGCTCCGAGCCCGCGAACCTCAACCGTTTACCGAACACCACATGCAACGGGCACCGAAACCGTTAAAGGATCGGTGAGCCCCACGTTCATCGGCAACCAACAGCTTCCTGATGACGCAACAACAGCCCTACAAGTCACACCCCAAAGCGCCACAGCCACAACCCCCAGCTTCGTGCTCACCAAACAAACGATTGAACCTGGCACAAAACTCAAGGCACTGCCGACAACAAACCAACAGGGGCTCCCGCTGCAGTATTCCGTTATCCGAGGAGCATTCCCGGGAACCATCCTGCTCAATTCCCATGGCGAATTTTCAGGCACCGCATTTGCTAGTGGGAATTCAAGCACCGAGGTCCTGGCTGTTGACGACGCCGGAACCACCACAACGATCAACGTGGTACTTACCGTTCAAAACGCTTCTCCACGCTTTGGTTTGACCGTTTCGAACTCCACGCAAAACCTCATCCTTGGGCAAGTTCCAGTGCCGCTCAGCGCCATAGATCCAAACCTTGAACAATTGACGTTCAAGCAAGATTCGCAATGCCTGCCCGACGGACTGAGTTTGAGTTCCAACGGTTCCTTCACCGGAACGGCACAACAAGACGGCGTTTTTCGCTGCACCGTCGTTGTCTCTGACGAACACGGGGCCCAAGCTGCCACAAGCCTTCAACTCAACGTTGGACCACTAGTCGGAACGCCTGAAACTCCCAAACCTGATCGAGTGACCGAGCAAACCCAGCCCAGCCTCGTGAAGATACCGGCCAGCACCACACTGAAAGCAACGAAACCCGCAACACCATCAACACCATCAAATTCATCAACACCATCAAATTCAGCAAGTCTGCAAAAGCCAAGTTCCCTAACCCCCTTAAGCTCCCTGGCTCCGTCCATCCCGCTAGAAGCACCTGTATCGATATCAATTACCGCCGGGCCGACTTCGTCACCGGAAACCTCACCTGAGCGGTCGATTCCTTCAACCAGCAAGCAAGCCGGAGCTGAAGCGCTTGGTCCTGTAGCGTCGAGTCTCCCTGGGCCAGAATCACCAATGACTGAAGTCACCGGAACTCGATCCCGGCTCGACGATTTTCCCGTAACGACCCCCAATTTGCCAGCACCAAAAGTCTAAGGTCACCCCGACGTTGTTGGGCCCAGCTCATCCAGCTTTGGCGAAGTCCAATTCGCAGATGTGCGGATCAAAACGGTAACCAGCGCTCCGAACCGCGCTAATGACTTCGTGGCTAATACCTTCACCCGCCAAACGCAGCCGGATTCGACGGACATGTTCAGTGATCGTTGATGGGTCCTGCCACTGTGAAGATGAGGACCAAACCGCTCGAAGAAGCTCTTCGCGACTAAACACCTTCATCGGATTCCTAGCAAGGTACGCAAGCAGGTCGAACTCTTTCGTGCGCAACTCAACGATACTACCGCCAACGGAAACCTGGCGGGTTTCGTGATCGATACGAAGCCTGCCAAAGTCGGCAACATCATTCTGCGGAGCAAGGGCCCAGTGTTGTCCCGCACGTCGAAGCACGGCACCAATCCGCGCCGCAAATTCACGAGGGGAAACCGGTTGAGCTACGTAGTCATCGGCTCCCCAAACGAGGGCATTCACACACTCTTCCTCCACAAAATGGCTCGAAATCACAATCACGGGGGCCGGGCAAACCTGTCGTAGATCGCGAACCAAGCCAACGCCCACAACCCCCGGTGATGAAGCGTTTACCATCACCAAGGACGGGTGCCGGTGGGCCACGGAAACAAGCGCCTCACGAGAACCTGCGACCTCCTCCAGCGTGAGACAAAGCGGTTTGACTACTGCACCCACCTGGCTTCGATCCAGAGCCGTTGCTCCAACGAGAAGAACCGTCCCTCTCATAACAGTTCCACCCGCGTGTCGCAGGATCGCGCGTTGAGAAGCAAGAAACTCTCGGGAATCCAAGGCAAGCAAATGTTCGGGTTAAGAAAACCACTCTGAGCAACGGAATCAAACGAAAAGGGCCTCCGTTCTGTGCTCACTCGGAACACCTGCCAGCTCCAAGAGAAAACCCAACAGAAACACAACTCATTGGTGAAAGGTTCAATTGGGAAGGCCGTATGTCGACGTAGGAAATGAACATCGATTCGAACCTAAACCAACGAACGGCAGGACCCATGAGGCGCAGAGCAAAAACCAGGAACACTCAAGCATTTCGCATGCAAATGCTGATCGTGTCTCACAACTTCCGTCGAAATACGTTTGAAACGCCAAGCATTGATTCGGCCAAGCCAGGTATGCCATGAAAGGGTGGCTGGTTCAGAAACAACCCCAATGGCAACGACCGAGCCACGCCAGAACAATAGGTCTCGGTCTTGCCGGACTCCTTGTCGTAGCTGGCCTTGCCAACGGGCGGGCAACAGCGTTCTTTACCGATACTGCTGTTGTGGGAGTCAACTCATTCACCAGCGGCACATTGGACATCGTCCTCACTCCCGAAGGAGCGGCGGCTACGGTTGTTTCGTTTGCCAACATGGCCCCGGGTGACGTCACCACAGCACCGCTACTGGTAAAGAATCAGGGCAACCTGGCTTTCCGGTATGCATTCACCAGCTGGGCCACGAATGCCGATGCCAAAGGACTGAAAGACGCACTTACCTTCACGGTAAAGACCGAGGATGCCGCCACGGGATGCGCAGCGTTTACCGGCACGCAGCTCTACACCGGCGATCTCGACAATGCCGGCACTGGATCAGGAAGTCCAGGGCTTATCTTCGGCAATAGCGCCCAAGGTGCACAGGCGGGGGATCGGGTTCTCGCCTCGGGTGCCCAAGAAAACCTGTGCCTTCGAGTGGCGCTTCCGTTGACCGCAGCAAACACGTTGCAGGCCAGCACCACAACGGCAACATTCACCTTGAACGCCGAACAAACGGTAAACAATCCGTAATAACTGAGTTGCTACGTAAACAGATGATCTGCGTTTGGTTGATCGTCGCAAGTTTCATCAGCTCCCAATGGCTCGTCCCATGGAGCCATACATGGATCGACTGCAGTTGCTACCCGAGCCCTACAAATTTTTCTAAGGAACAATCCTGTGTGTTGTCACCATTGCTGCAATCAACTCCCTTTTTCCAACAATCATCTGGCACCGCTTGTCCCGATGGATCAGCTCGCCAACCAAACGTCAGGCCTTTCCGACGGAGTCCAGGGTGGGGAGTCCTTAGGCCCAAAACGTGAACCGCAGACGGGGTTGTTTCGCTTGGCCACGGCCGGCCTAACAGGAGTAGTTGGAGCCTTTCTGCTTGCCGTTCTCGCCGCCACGTTACCTTCGCTTATTGGCTGGAACAGCATCAAGGTTTTAGGTTCAAGTATGGGTTCACAGCTTCCGTTGGGAAGCATCGCGGTAACTCGACAGACGCCTGCAGATCGCATACACATCGGTGATGTCATCTTGTTCTCGGCAAGCCGTGGTGGTATTCCAACACTCCACCGAGTTATTCGCTTCGAAACCAATGATGGCAAACGCGTGGCCATTACCAAAGGTGATGCCAACCAGCAAGAGGATCTCACTCCAGTGGTCATGAACCGAACTGGATCGGTGGTTCAGTACCACGTGCCCGTACTTGGGTTCGTTTTTGCCTTTCTTGCTGACCAAGCGACCACGTTGTTTTTCATCCTTGCGTTGTTACTTGTTGTGTTCATGGTCCTCCCCCAAAGCCAAAAGAAGAAGAGCGACACAGCCGTCATGAGTCAATCCATCAAGCAACCCACACGATCGGTCTGACATGAGCAGCACGACAGTGATGCACGGGGGGCCGACCAAGAGAAATCCACATCAGCCGCAGGGTAGATCGAACCGCTCAGTGCGAATCGTTTTCGGTCTGGCCATCTTGCTGGGATTGGCCAGCGTCTCGGGTGGAGCAACGGCCCTCTTCACCGACGTCTCTTTTCGAGGCGCGAATGGATTCAGCACCTCTTCGCTAGCAGCACCGACAGCACTAGCGGCCGTTGTTGCCGGAGCCAACGTGACACTCACGTGGAACGCCTCAACCAGTGGAATCGTGACCGCAACAGAAATCTACCGATCACCAACGACCGGTGGCCCATACACACTTCTTGCCACGGTAACTCCTCCGACAACAACCTCATTTGTTGACACGGTTACGGCTTCGGGAACCTACTTTTATGTAGTTCGTGCCACGTACCAAAGCTGGTTCAGTGCCAATTCCACCGAGGTCTCCGCAACGGTAACTCTCTCGTTGGCAACACCATTTTCTCCCTGCACTTCGCAGCTCAACGACACCGGTGGCGACGGGACTGGGTACAACAACATCAGCCCCGCAAATGCCTGTGCCGATGATGGTCTGGTCGCTACCGACAAAAAGTCGGGAAACTCCACCTCAACGTTGTGCACCAATACCGGAAAGGAACGACACCGTTTTTGGGACTTTGATCTCAGTGTTCCGGCAACGGCAACCGTGCTCGGGGTGGAGGTTCAGGTCAAGCTTGGCACCAACAACAACGCTGGTGTCACCCTAGTGTGTTCACAACTATCGTGGGATGGAGGGGTTACATGGGCACCACTCATACGTTCGGTTGCGGTCCCAAACACCACCATTACGGTGTACACAATGGGTGGAACTGCCGATACTTGGGGACGCACCTGGAGCGGAACAGATTTTTCCAATGCGAACTTTCGAGTTCGTCTGATCGACGTTTCAGACAGCACGAATAAGGACTTTCTGCTCGACTACGTAAAAGTCAGAGTTACCTACACGCCATGAGACTCTTCTTGTCAACGTTTGGCGATTGGCGCGTAAACGGCCTTCGTGAGCGCGCAAAGCGCATCGGCTACCAGCTCGATCTCGAGCCCTCGCCGACCACCAGAAACGAAGATCGTGTCATGGAGCATGGCATCCTCATCGATCACCGTTGGTAACGCCTTTCTCTGGCCCAGCGGACTAATGCCGCCCAATACATACCCCGTTGATCGCTCAACATCGACGACTTTCGCCATATCGGCACGCTTGGCCCCCAAAGCAGTAGCGACCGCCTTCAAATCCAATTGCGCATCGACCGGAACAACACCAACCGCTAACTCCCATCGGCCATTGCGCTCAACCGTCACCACCAAGGTCTTGTGGACCCGGGCTGGCTCTACACCCAACGCCTGGGCGGCCTCCGACCCATACGACTCAGCACTTGGATCGTGAGCGTACTCGTGCAATTGGTGCGTAACGCCAGCATCGGCCACCACCATCGTGGCTGGGGTTCGGTTTCCACTCACCGACCTATCTTGGCGAAGAAATGACCAAACCTCACAAACTCCCAGCTCAGAACCAACGGTGTGCGCCGGGGTTCTCGACGTGGGATTCTTGATAGGCGAGCCTGTACCGGGTTCATTGGTTTAGGAGAGATGCACATGGCCGGTTGGTTAGCAATGATTGGCGGCGGCGAATGGAAGCCAGGCTGTGTTGGTTTTGATACTGACCTCCTTGCCCTCAGCGGCGGCACCGAAGTTGTTGTGCTGCCAACAGCCGCAGCAATGGAAGGGCCAAACAACGCTCTAGCCAACGCCGAGAAACACTTCGCGGCCCTTGGTGCAACCGTGATCCCGTGCCGTGTTCTGAGCCGTGCCGAGGCCGACGACCCCGAAAACGTAGCCATCGTGGCCAACGCCAAATTCATTTATCTGTCCAGCGGCTCGGCCATGCACCTACGCTCCACCATGAAAGGCACGGCCGTCTGGGAAGCCCTCGTGGCCGCATGGCGTAACGGTGCGGTACTCGCGGCTTCTGCGGCTGGCGCAATGGCCCTGGGCGACCCCATGGTTGACCCCCGAGGTGGCGCATTCACCCTCGGCCTGGGCTTGTTCCCAGGTCTCGCCGTCGTGCCTGAAGCAGAAGGTTGGTCCAACGAGCGCAAAGCCCGCACCATCAAAATGGCCGGCAAAACCACCACCCTGGCCCTCGTAGACCAACAAACCGCCCTTCTACGAAGCCCAGAAGGCCGCTGGTCGATGGACGGCGCCGGCGACGTCTACATCGTCGCCGCAGGCACCTACCTGAAAATAGACAACCTCCACCTACGCATTCCTTAGTCCGCCCGGAATCGAAACTGCTGCTGAGGTTGGCTCTGCTTTGAGGGGTGGCTGCGTAGGTGCTCCCGATCCGGCTTGCCGGTCGGGTTAGAGCGCCTCCGTTCGGGTTCCGAAGGAGGCCCGACGGCAGAAAGTCCAGGGACCCCCGGCACCGCAACGAAGTGAGGATGTTGGGGGAAAACGCAGACAGGACCCGTCAAAGCAGAGCCAACCGGAAAATCTCAGGATTCGGTGATGGTTACCGATTCGATGGTTACGGGAGCGAGCGGACGATCGCCTGCGCCGGTCTTGACCTTCTCCATTGCGTCGAGCACATCGAGGCCCTTGACGATCTTGCCGAACAGCGCATAAGCCGGAGGCAGACGAACACCAGAAGGACCGGAAATCAGGAAGAACTGGCTGCCGTTGGTGTTGGGGCCAGCGTTAGCCATAGCGACTGAGCCAACTTCGTACCGGCCAGGCTTTGGCAGTTCGTCTTCAAACTTGTAACCAGGTCCGCCCATGCCAGTGCCCTGGGGATCGCCACCCTGGCAAACAAAGCCCTGGATGATGCGGTGAAAACTGATGCCCTCAAAGTAGTGATAGCGAGCCAGGAACACAAAGTTGTTTACGGTCTTTGGCGCACCAATTGGGTCAAGGGCAATAACCATTTCGCCCATCGAGGTCACCATCGTGGCCGAATAGGTCTTCGCTGGATCGATACACATCGGAATCGGGCCGTTGAACTTTTGGGTCTTTGGGCTTGAACCGTCGGCTGCTGGACATTCAGGAGTGGACATTTTTTGGAACCTTTTCAGAAAATTCATGAGTAGTGCAATGAAGCGTAAGTCATTGTTTGGTGGTCATTGTTGTAGCGCTTTTCTGCCGTTCCATCACTACTGCGGAATTCAGGTGAAAATCACTCCGTTTACGGCGCGATTGACGTTGGTGGGGCAGACGTTGTAGTGGAAGACGCGGCCTCTGCTGCAGCATTCAGAGCCGGGATGCGCGATTTACGCTCATTCACCGCAACAATTCGAATCTTGTCGATCGTGACGACCTCAATGGGCGGGAATTCAACCCCCTCCGCTGTCGGCGGCTTTCCAAGCGCATCGATGGCCTTCAACGCATCAATACCCTTGTTGACCCGGCCAAACAACGTGAACGACGCCGGTAACTGCAAACCTAGGTCGCCTGATACGAGAAAGAACTGGCTGCCGTTGGTGCCCGGTCCGGAGTTCGCCATAGCAACGGAACCCAGTGGATAGCCAGCAACTGCCGGCAACTCGTCGGCAAAGGAAAAACCGGGTCCACCTTGACCGCTGCCCAATGGATCACCACCCTGCACAATGAAACCGGGGACGATTCGATGGAAGGTGAGGCCGTCATAGAACTTGTGACGAGCCAGGAAAACAAACGCATTCACCGCAAGGGGCGTGTCTCGGGCATTGAGCACCACACGGATCTCACCCTGCTTGGTGCTAATTACTGCCGAGTACGAAGCCTTTGGATCCAAGCACTGTGGGGGTGCCGACGAGAACTGCGTAATCCGTTCCCCTGAACCGTCGAGTGGAGCACAGGGCGAAGCTCCAGCAACCGCAACGGGCGGCAGGGTAGTAACTGGGGTGGGAATGGTCGTAGTCGTTTCGATGGAGCTGACAAGGGTGCTGCCCGTAACGGTGTCCAAACCGGCTAGAGGGGGAACCGAGTTGCTGGCGTTTAGATCGCCAAGCGTTGTTTGGGTCACGACCCCGTCTGATGCAATGGTTGAATCCGAACTACCCGTGGTGATGACCTTGGTTTTCGGTGACAACAACACCGGAGTCTTGTCACGGAAGGTATAGGCCGCCGCCGCCACGCCAACGCTAAGAACCGTAACCAAAGCTCCGCTCACTAGCGCCGTGCGTCGAATCGTTGAACGTTGAGCCACGCAAACAGGCTACTGGTGCTGAACTACACATCCGGGAACCCTCCAAACTTGAGGCGTTTGCCCCATCGAGCAGCGTCTATACCAATGTAAGACCAAACGGTAAGACCAGTGTTAAGCCCGGCATGGGGCTCATCGGCGCCTAGACTATGCGCCGTTAAGCACGAGCCGTGTTTGGTGCCAACCCGACTGCCCCTTCGAGAGTTTCGATGCCCATGACCACCCGCTCCCACAAAGCCGTCGCAACCGCTTTGGCTCTTGGCGTGGTGTTTTCCAGTTGGGTCGCAACCGCACGAACCTCCCTCGCACAGAACAACCCCGATCCCCTCGCCGCTGTGGCCAGCACCGCTGTTCCTCTCGCAACCCTGCCCCCGGCCACCGTCCCCCCAAGTTCCACAACCCCGGTGGCCACAGCACCTTTGCCCGAAGCAACGCAAACACCGAACCCTACGGCCGCTTCAAATTCCGTCGCACCAGTCGCACCTATAGCGCCGGTAAACCCAACGGCTACTCCCGAACCAGTGGTAGCCGCCGGAGCAACAAGCACGGGAGTGCCAATCGCCACCGTCCTCGTCGCTGACCCCACCAACACCGTGGTTGAAACGTCGACCACCACATCATCGAGTTTGGAAACAACCACAACTTTGGGCATCACTATCCTTGGCGACGCCTCCGAGGAAGCCGTGCCCCTCGAAGACGCACCACAAATTGAACTACCGCCGCTCCCGCCCGGACAGTTTGTTCCGCTACGCGACACCAACATTGAAAACCTTCTGCTCAAGCTCAGTAAAGAAAAACGCGAAGCCCTTGTCAAATATCAGCAACAGGCCGATGAAGCCCAAGCCCGCGTGGCCGTTGTGTTGGAAGAAATCCAAGACCTCCAAAGCCGCCAAGATCAACTCCGTTCTGATCAAGACGTCTTGAAATCCAAAGTGGAAAAAAGCGCAATCGTTATTCGAGCCCGCGCCCTTTCCATCTACGCCGGAGCCGGATTGAACGAGATCGATCTCATCCTGCGAAGCGAAGACCCAACCGTTTTGGTCCGCCGCGTTGAACTTATCGATCAAGCGCAGCGCGCCGAAGCAAAAGCGGTTCTGGCTTTTCAAAACGACACCAACGCCCTGCAACAAAGTCTTGAAGATGTTGAAAGGCTTACGGCTGAAAAGACCCAAAACCTCGAACAGCTACAAAACGATCAAGCGGCCCTCGGTGCAGCATTAGAGCGGGCCAAGGAAGAGCTGAGTTCGGTACTGAGTGGCTACCAGATCGCCCTCAACGGCTGGGTATTCCCGGTAGAACCACCGTTTAGTTTCGTTGACACCTTTAACGCACCCCGCATGACCGGCACGAAGTACGTCCACACGCACCAAGGAACCGATATTTTTGGTGCCCGCGGCAGCCCGGTACATGCGGTACAACGCGGCGTCATTCTCAAAAAAGGCACCGGTGTTTTGGGTGGCAACAAGCTCTGGCTGAAGAGCGCTGTCGACGGCACCGAGTATTACTATGCACACTTAGATGCGTTTGTTGAGGGTGTGGACAACGGAACCGTTGTTGAGGCGGGACAAATAATCGGATTCCTCGGCGACACCGGAAATGCCAGGGGAACACCGCCACACGTCCACTTTGAAATCCACCCAGACAACGGCAGCAGAGTCGCCAACCCATTCCCCACGCTTGATGCGGTTCGCAAAGCCGATGGCACTGCGTTCATTCAAGCCCAACAGGCCGGATTCCGATCCCCCGCCGATGTGACTGCCACAACCATTCCCGGGGCCGATCGCATGATCCGCGCCGGAGTCGGCGTGAACCGCGAATTTGTTATCGGCGACGTGTACTCGCCAATTCCGTTAAGCACGATGCCACCTGGAGTTGTCGCCCCGGTACCGAAAGTCCTTCCGGCGCCCATTCCGTAAGCGGAATTCGGCGATCGACAAGCTATTGGCCCGGCTAAGGTCTTCCCCTCGTGGCCCTGATCGTTCAGAAGTTTGGTGGATCGTCGGTTTCTGACCCCGAACGAATTCGCAAAGTTGCCGACAATGTGGCCCGAACCGTCAAACGAGGTCATCAGGTCGTTGTCGTGGTTTCAGCCATGGGCAAGACCACCGATGACCTGATTCGCTTGGCCAACGCGGTGCTCACGAATGAATCTGGGCCGGTCGAAAAGGCCACCAAAAAGGGCGACGTTCCCCTCAAAGGTGACAACCGTGAAATGGACATGCTCCTCACCACCGGCGAAAGAATTTCCGCCGCACTCGTAGCCATGGCCATCGATGATCTGGGCGTACCCTCAGCTTCCTTCACGGGTTCCCAAGCAGGAATTCTCACCGACACCCAACACGGGCGAGCCAAAATTCTCGAAGTAAAAGCCGACCGTTTGAAGGCCGCGTTGGCTGCCGGCATGGTCCCTGTCGTGGCCGGATTCCAAGGCATGTCCACCGATCGCGATATCACCACATTGGGCCGAGGCGGCTCCGACACGACCGCCGTCGCTGTAGCTGCCGCACTGGGCGCCGATTCCTGCGAGATCTATACCGACGTCACGGGCGTGTTCACGGCCGATCCCCGCGTCGCCCCCAAAGCCCATCGTATGGCTCGGGTGTCGTTTGAAGAAATGTTGGAAATGGCCGGTTCAGGCTCGGGTGTTGTTGCCCTTCGAGCTGTTGAATACGCCGCGAATCACCATGTGCAACTGCACGTCCGGTCCAGTTTCACCTGGGAACCCGGAACCATCATCGATGAGGAGAGCAACATGGAGCAGGCCATCGTTTCTGGCATCACCCATGACACATCAGAAGCCAAGATCACCATTGGGGAGGTGCCCGATCGTCCAGGTGTTTCGGCCGCCATCTTCCGCCCGTTGGCTGATCGCCGGGTCAACGTGGACATGATCGTGCAAAACACCGGCACCGACGGGAAGACCGACATTTCCTTCACCGTGCCCAAATCCGATCTGCCCGCTGCGCTGGAAGTCTGCAACGCCGTCGCCGGAACGATTGGTGCTGCGTCGGTTACCTCACAAGCGAACATCGCCCGTGTTTCGATCGTCGGTGCCGGTATGCGCACCAACCCAGGCGTGTCGGCCACCATGTTCGAAACGTTGGCCGAAGCTGGCGTGAACATCGAAATGATCTCCACCTCCACGATTCGTCTCTCCTGCGTGATCTCCGCCGACGAAGTGGAAACCGCCGTCCAAGCCCTCCACACCGCCTTCGGCCTCGACGTTTGAGGGTTTAGCTATCGCAGGATGTCGCCCACTATCGCTGTTTTTCGCGTTGCTTATGAGAAAAACAGGCTTAAGGGGCGACATTCGACCTTCAAACACAATGCACCGCCGCTGAACTTCGTGACAAAAATCCTCACGGTTTGAGCTTGGTCGTGCGCGAGAATTAGGGGTCCGCTTTAAGGAGTCGCTATGCGCATTGGAATTGTTGGAGCAACGGGAATGGTCGGCGAGGCCATGCGAGCGATTCTCGAAGAGCGTAAGTTCCCGGCCACCTCGGTTCGGTTCTTTGCCTCGGCGCGTTCCGCTGGACGCAAGATCCCCTTCAACGGTGTCGACATCGTGGTTGAAGATGCTGATACGGCTGACTGCTCAGGCCTCGACATTGCGATTTTTTCCGCGGGCGCTTCGACCTCGAAGGCACTCGCGCCAAAGTTTGCGGCCGCTGGGGCGATCGTCGTTGACAACTCCTCGGCTTGGCGTATGGACCCAGAGGTTCCGTTGGTGGTCTCCGAAGTGAACCCCCACGCGATCGACCGGGCCATGAATGGAAATGGCAAGGGCATTATTGCTAACCCCAACTGCACCACCATGGCTGCCATGCCAGTACTCAAACCGCTCCATGTTGAAGCCGGGTTGATCAAGCTCATCACTGCCACCTACCAGGCGGTGTCCGGTGGAGGCGTCGCTGGGGTTGCTGAACTCGAAGGCCAAGTCCGCAAGGTTGCCGACGAATCCGCCAAGCTCGCCGTTTCGGGCGATGCCGTCGATATGGGAGAGCCGGCGAAGTTCGTAAAGCCCATTGCCTTCAACGTGCTTCCCTATGCCGGTGCCTATGCGACCGATTCTTTTGATGGCGACGAAGGCTGGACCGATGAGGAACTGAAACTCCGCAATGAGAGCCGCAAGATCTTGGAGATCCCGGACCTCAAAGTTGCCGGAACGTGCGTACGAGTCCCCGTCTACACCGGCCACTCGCTCTCGATCCATGCCGAGTTTTCCCGCGAAATTTCCGTTGCACGTGCCATCGAACTTCTTGGTGCCGCTCCCGGCGTTGAGCTGATGGACGTACCCACCCCGCTCGATGTTGCCGGCAAAGACCCAGCGTACGTGGGCCGTATCCGCAAGGACCCCACCGCCGATCACGGCCTGGTGCTGTTCGTCTCCAACGACAACCTCCGCAAAGGCGCTGCGCTCAACGCCGTGCAAATCGCCGAACTGGTCGCCGCCAAACTACGTTCCAAATAGGCGTTTCCGCGAAACCGGCCGCTTGGAAACCGGGCCGATCTGGTTTCGGCCCAGACCCCGAAGATGTTTGGAGCGTGCCTGGAATTGCTTTGTGATCGGTGATCTCCGAGGGCTCGAATGGCTTATTCTTGGATCAGGCTGAGCCAGGCTGGACAAATACAGACATCTTCATTGCATCGGGGGCACCCATTGGCGTAGCGGTCCAAGGCTCCGTCTATCGACAAACCAAGTTGATTCGCAAGTGCAACGACCCAAGCAATCACGTCGGACAGCTCATTCAGTTGTTGTTCGCGGGAGCCGCTCCGGGTTGCTTTCGCAAGGTCGCCGACCTCCTCGAACAACCACGCCATGGTCATGGCTGCGCCCCTGGCTCGATCGCGATTTCCGTAGGTTTGCTCAATCCGAGCTTGAAACTCAGCGAAATTTGTCATGCACCACTCTTTCAGTTGAACCCAGTCGCTCGTGCGGCTTCAGATGAATCTCCCCTTAATCCCGGGTGAATGTTTCACTCGGGATTTCACGAACAGGCGCATGGAGTGCCCGTACAGCGTGGGCAGCCTTGCGCGTAGCGGGTGATCGCTTCTTCTATGGAGAGGTCCAACTGGTTTGCCAGGGAGGCGACCCAGGCAACCACGTCGGATAGTTCGTGGAGTTGTTCTTCGCGGGTGCCTTTGCGGGCAGCTTTCGCTAACTCGCCGACTTCTTCGCACAGCCATGCCACCGTTGCCGCTTGACCACGAGCGCGATCCCGGGTTCCGTAGGTGGCTTCGATTAGTTCCTGGAACTCGGCAAAGGTTGTCACGGCAACCATGGTGACAGACACCAGCGATCAAACGGCATCGTGTCAGGCTGCGATCCTGTCTCAAACTCAGCAGAAGGATGAATGCGCCAGTAAGGGCACTTTTTTAACTGGGCCAGTTAAAAAAGTGGGTTAATTGGCGCATATCGCGGGTCTGAAGGCCAATCGACCGTTGGCCTCAATGGTGGAAATGCAAACGACCGGCCCTTTGAAGGAACCGGTCGTTTGAAAAAGCGGGTGAGGCAAAAACGGTGAAGCGAAACGCCAAAACTAGGCGGCGGCAACCTCAATGGTGATGGCGAACTGCACGTCGGAGTGCAGCTTGACCGTTACTGAGTGAGTGCCGACGGTCTTGATGGGATCGGTGATGTGAATCGTGCGGGTTTCAAGCTCAACGGAGCTTTGGGCCTTTACGGCTTCAACGATTTGAGCGGCCGAAACTGAACCGAACAACTTGCCATCATGAGCCTTGGCCGAGATGTTGATCGGCGTAGCTACCAATGCACGAGCGATTGTCTCGCCAGCAGCACGGTCCTTAGCGTCACGAAGATCGCGGGATTTACGCATCTTGGCGGCTTGCTCAACCGTGCCAGCAGCAGCGGGCATCGCGAGCTTGCGGGGAACCAAGAAGTTACGGATATAGCCATCGGAAGCTTCGACGATGTCGCCGCGCTTTCCAAGACCAGATACATCAGCACGAAGAATTACTGAAGGCATGATTTACGCCTCCACTTCTTCAGCGTCGTCATCATCGTCGTCGCCAGCATCAACTGCAGTGTCTTCGTTGACATCGGAACCATTCGCTGGCGCATCCTTGTCACGACGAGGACCACGACCACCACGGGGGCCACGGCCTTCGCTTACTGTGCGAGTTGCGTAAGGCAACAGCGCCAGTTCACGAGCAGTTTTGATGGCCACAGCAATGTCACGCTGCATCTGGACCGAAAGGCCAGACACGCGACGGCTACGGATCTTGCCGCGATCAGACATGAACTTGCGAAGCATGTTGATGTCTTTGTAGTCAACGAAGGCACCCTCGCGAACGAGAATGATCTTCTTTTTACCTGGACGACGCTTGTCGTCTTTGATGATCCGCTTGGAATTGGTATTCGTACCGCGGTCTCTGTCGTTGTTACGTCCCATTAGAAGGGCTCCTCATCGTATTCATATCCACCGGCCGGTTCCGCATTAGCAGCGGGGGCAGAGGCTGGGCGGCTTTGGGTACTTGGTCCGCTGTTGCGGGGGCCTCCATCGGAGGGTGCATCGCCAGTGCGACGCTCATTGCGGGTAACCGTGGCCGACGCGTAACGCAGGCTTGGTCCAACTTCATCAGCAACGATGTCGACGACCGTCTTTTTTTCACCATCAGCGGTTTCCCAAGAGCGTTGCTCGAGGCGACCAGACACCAGCACGCGAGTGCCCTTGTGGAGTGACTCTGCAGCATTTTCTGCAAGTTCACGCCAGGTGACGACGTTGAAAAATGAGACAGCTTCTTCCCATTCGTTGGTTTGGCGGTTCTGCCAGCGGCGGTTTACAGCAATGCCAAACGTGGCGGTTGCTTGTCCGCTTGCGGTGAAACGCAGCTCCGGGTCACGGGTTACGTTGCCCATGATGGTGATGTTGTTTCCCGACATAGCTGGGCTCAGTCGCGATCGCGCCCGCCACCGGATGCAATTTCATCCAATGGTGGTGGTTGGTCGAGTGAGCGTCCGGCGCCAGCAGCTGGAACCAGGATGATCTTGTGGCGAAGAATTTCATCGGCCAAGAACAACTGACGATCAAGTTCTTTGATCTCGGTTGGCTCAGCGGTGAACTCGATCAGCGTGTAGTAGCCGTCGGTCTTCTTTTCGATCTCGTAGGCAAGCTTGCGCCGGCCCCACTTCTCGGTGCGCCCAAGGGTGCCGTTGAACTTGGTGGTGATCATGGTGGAAGTTCGTTTCAGAACACTCTGAACGACTTCATCGTCAAGCGTCGAGTCGACGATGACCATTACTTCATAGGGCCTAGGGGCCAAGGTATTACCTCCCTCTGGTCCCGCTCTTTCGAGTGGGGCACCGGACGGTCCGATGCAGGGCCTCGCCAACGTTTTCGATCGAAGCTGGTCTCGCTGGCATTGCTGCAGGTGAGACGCAGGCGGACCGGCGTTGTGAGGAACCGTCAATGGTAGTCGGTCGGCGCACCCGCATCGAACGGCGCCTGGCCGGTTCGGTCACCCACGAGCGGACAGACAACCGCCGGTAAGTCCACCAAGAGCACCCCAACCAGCAGCACTAAGCCGACGGGTCTCCGAGGACGGTAGCAGAAGGGCCTTTTGGTCGAATACGGTGAGATACCTGGTTGCGTCACAAAGCGCACTGAGGAAGAATCGCTTTCGAAAGGGAACTGACATGGCTGCTCGACCAACGTGGACCGGAACCGTGAGCTTTGCGCTCCTTAGCGTGCCGGTGAAGCTCTATACCGCCGTGCGATCCAAGGACATCAGCTTCAACCAGTTGGAGAAATCAACCGGGCAGCGCATCAAGCAGAAGCGGGTTTCCTCCGTCAGCGGCGAGGAGGTAGCGGGCGAAAACATTGTGAAGGGCTATGACCTGGGCGGCGATCGGTATGTGGTGATTGATCCTGAGGAACTCGAACAACTCACACCCCGCGATGCCACCAACGAAAAGACGATCCAGATTCTGGAATTCGTCGACCAAGACGATATTGATCCGATCTACTTCGAGAAGCCCTATTACATCGCGCCCGATAAAGGCGGTGCTCGTCCCTACGGTTTGTTGGTCGCCGCAATGAAGGCAACCAATAAGGTCGCGGTAGCGAAAATTGTTATGCGCACCAAGGAATACGTTGCCATCATTCGTCCAATGGGTCACTTCTTGTGTATGGAAACCATGGTCTTCGCCGACGAAGTCGTGAGCCCCGCGGAAGTTGACGGATTGCCCGATTCAGCGATGGAGATTGCGGAGAAGGAACTCGATATGGCCAAGATGCTCATCGAAACCACTGCAGGCACCTTCGATCCCTCCAGCTACCGTGACGAATATCGCGAAAAGGTATTGGCCCTCATTGAGGCCAAAGCATCGGGTGAGGTTTACGAGATGCCCAAGCTCGAAGAAGCACCAAAAGTCATCGATCTCATGGCCGCCCTTGAAGCCAGCTTGGCCGCCGCAAAAGCCCGCAAGCTCGAAGCGGCATAGCCCACATAGATACCGTCCGAGGGTGCAAGAGCAATGAGTGACACCTTCGTGGAGATTGACGGACGCACCCTCAAGCTCACCAACCTCGACAAGGTGCTCTACCCCACCGGCCTCACCAAAGGCCAAATGATTGATTACTACGTGCGCATAGCACCGAGATTAATTCCCCAACTCAGCGGCCGCAACATCACCATGGTGCGCTTCCCCAACGGCGTAAACGACAAGAACTTCTTCGCCAAAGCCATCCCTTCCCATGCACCGGATTGGATTGAACGAGTCCAGCTCCGCGACAACGCCTACATCGTGTGTCGCGATCTTTCCACCCTCGTGTTTATGGCCAACCTCGCAGCCCTGGAACTGCATGTGCCACTGCATCGCATTGCCGACAACCGGCCAGACCCCGATGACCTTGTTTTCGATTTAGATCCCGGGCCGGAAACAGGGATCAAAGAGTGCAGCACCGTGGCCTTATTCCTCAGAGAGTTGCTTGAAGCTTTGGGCATGGAAATACGAGGAAAAACCAGCGGTTCCAAAGGATTGCAGCTCTACGCCCGCCCGCCGGCCCCGATGCCCTACGGCGGGCCGAACGGCACAACGGCCTTTGCCAAACGAGTCGCCGAAGGTTTGGAGGCCCAGTACCCGGCGCTGATTGTGGCGAAGCAAGCCAAAGAACTTCGCCCTGGGAAAGTGCTCATTGATTGGAGCCAGAACGTTTCAGCCAAAACCACCGTCAGCGTCTACTCCCTCCGAGCCCGCCAGGAACCAACGGTTTCGACCCCCGTCACCTGGGCCGAAATTGAGGCTGCTGCTGAGGGAGCGCCGTTGAAGTTCACCTTCGATCAAACACTGGAACGTACCGTCGAATGGCCGGATCCCCCCGCATGACGGGAAAGCGGCGGAACACGATACTGAGAGTCCAAGCGCGCTAAGGCAGCCGGGGGTGCGAGGATGGAAGGGCATGTCAGTAACTGAATTTTCTCCTCCTCCTCCTTCTTCCCCAAGCCGCGCGGAGTTGCCCGCTGCCGCCAATGGTGACGCGCGGTCAACGGCTTTTGAGAGCAACGGATCGTTGGATCGACCGGCTGCAACGGCGCTCGCTGCAGAGCTTGTGGCCGCGCTCGATAGCGTGTTACTGGGCGTCGGGCAAGCAAATCAGCTGGTGGTTGCGGCCGTTTTGGCTCGGGGACATGTATTGGTCGAGGATCGCCCGGGGGTAGGCAAGACGTTGCTGGCCAAAACGTTGGCTGCAGCCATTGGCGGCACCTCGGCTCGCATTCAAGGCAGTATCGATGTTCTGCCCGCCGACATAACCGGAGGACTCGTTCTGCGTTCCGGCGGATCGGTGGCAGGCGTGGCAGGCGTGTCAAGTGGAGCAGGTGCGGCAGGTGGGGCAGGTGGATCGCAAACTTCTGAAGATCCGTTCCGGTTCGTCCCGGGGCCGGTCTTTCACAATGTGGTGATTATCGACGAGCTGAACCGGATTTCTCCCCGAGCCCAAGCGGCGTTGTTGGAGGCGATGGAAGAACGGCATGTAACCGTTGACGGGCAACCCCGTGCGTTGCCTGATCCCTTCATCGTGGTGGCCACACAGAATCACACTTCGTCTGCGGGAACCTATCCGCTCCTGCAAGGCCAAATTGACCGTTTCAGCATCGTCACCACCCTCGGGCTTCCCTCCGCTGCCGCAGAAACCGCACTGCTACTCGGTACCGGTGGCACGAATCGCTTAGCTAACCTCCCACTAGTATGTTCACCTAGTGAACTGCTAAGCGCGCAGCATGCTACGGCGCAGGTGAACCTCGCACCACAGATCGCCGCGTACATCGTGGCCATTGCCCAGGTGACTCGTGATCGCCTTGGCGAAGGCAAAGGAGCATCCCCTCGTGCTTCGCTCATGATTGCCGCCATTGCCCGCGCTTTTGCCGTTCTGGCCGGCCGGGATTACGTTGCACCCGATGACGTGCAAGCCGCCGTTTTCCCGGTGCTGGGCATGCGTCTCCACGGCGACACGAGCGAAGCTGATGCACGCGCCCGGATACTCAGTTACCTTACCGACGTCGCTGTCCCCCGCCCGTAACTTTCCTTCACACGCTGATGCCAACACGATCGCCCATCGGTACGCAACAGCAAAAGCGGGTGCGCAAAACCCGCGTGCTGCCCACTCCAGCTGGATGGTGCGCGTTTGCCATCGCCGCAATTGCGCTTGGGATTCCCCGCCCAAGTATTGAGACCGCCGATCCGCGACCATTTGTAGGCGTAGTTTTGCTCATCGCGTTGTTCTGTGAACTGGTGATGTTGTTAGCCGACCGAAAACGCATTACCGCTTCCATCGAAGTGCCACCGGTGTTGCGATGCGAGGAAGAAGGCACCGTGCACGTCTCGGTAACCGATGCGCTTCCCAACCAACGCATCCGCTATCTCAGCACCCATGAACTCAATGAGGGCGGCCACGCCAGCTTTGGGGTGCAACCTCGCCAACGTGGCGTTTATCGGCTCCGTGATGTGTTTCTGGAGGACACCGGGCCCATCGGGCTTCTGCGCCGCTCCCGAATCATTGATTCACCCACCGACCGCATGGTGTGTGTTGGCCCGAAACGTGAGTCGCTCACCGCCGATCTCACCAACGTATCGGCGAGCATTCCCGATTCCACGCCAGACAAAGAACTCGATCGCATGCGCGCGTATGTTTCTGGTGATGATCTTCGGTTCCTGAACTGGCGCAGCACCGCACGGACCGGGCACCCCATGGTTGAGGTGCACAAACCGCTCGGAACCAACGCCATTGTGGTGATTGACCTCGGCCCAAATGACGGACCCAAGGCCGAAGCATGGGCATCATTGGCTGCTGGAGCATTGGAACGCCTTATTGAACAGGGCCCGATTGAGGTGCGCAGTCGCGATGCCCAGGGCGAAACACTACGGACCTTGGCCAACGACCGCCACATCGATATCGTGCTCGGCTCCGCGGTAACGGGCGAGCCGGTCGCCGTTGACCGCGCAACTCTTTACATTGGGGCGTGGCGAAACGATTTGGACCTCGCAAAAACCAACGGCGTTCAGGTGATTTCCGATGTGGAGCAACTCCTATGACCAGCAGCGTGGCAAACCATCGAGAGCTAGAGCCGGCATCGTTCGAGAACACCGCGGCAGTCGCGAACTCTTCAGACGCGACCTTTCCCGGCGCGACGTTTTCAGAGGCGCCACGATCAGATGCGAACTCTTCATACTCCAACGGACGTTTTTCGGAGCCCACACCAACGGGGCCCGTTACCGACCGCCAAGCCACATCGAACGAGCCCGTTTCAACCGCCCTGGCCGCTCTGGCAAGCGCCGTGTTTGTGGGGAGCCAATTGTTGGCTGCTGCCAGTGTTGGCCGCTTGGGTGTTTGGGGTTTGGTCGTAGCCCTCAGTGGAACGGCGATTCTGGGTTGGTTGTATCGAGAACAACTCCGTGACAAACCGGTTATCGCCACGATTTTCACCAAAGCCAAAGCGCAGCGGCTGTTGGCCTCCCCCGAGGTGCTGATCCTGCCTCTGTCTTTGGGTTTACTTTCCGTTGTGCCGTCCATTGAACGACAGGGGCATGGCGCAATCGGTCTGACGTTACGTTTGGCGATTGGGATTTTCGTTGTGGCTTCCGTAAGCGGACACGCCGCCAGTTGGCTTGCGATGGCCGCTCTAATAACCATTGTGTTTCACCCTTGGGATCACCCCATTGGTGTCGCTGCGCTCTTCACTGCTTTGGCGTTGTTGGTGCTGGCCCTCGCCAACCTCGCTCGCCGATCCGCACCACCCAACCGTCACTCATCGCCCACATCTTCACCAACATCTTCACCGTCAGATACCCCGATAAGCCAGCACTCGTTGCGACGCCGACGTCAACAACATTGGGCCGCCGGTTCCCTCATTGCCGTTGCCATAGGCGGAGGTTTGTTGCTTGAGCCCGCCGCCCGCGATCTTGCGTGGCGGTCAAACCAATCAGAGTTCGGCTTGAACGGCAAGAGCACCTCACTAGTTTCGCGTGGCGGTACGTTTCGGGCATTGACCCGATCCCCTTCGCTGGAATTGGCCTACAAACCCACGCGAAGCAACGAAGTGGTTTTGCGGGTCTATACCTATGCGCAGGCACCGGTCTTTCTCCGGGCACAAACCTTCGATACGTGGACGGGAAAAACTTGGATCGAAGCGCGCGAACCAAAACGAGAAAAACCGATTCAGATTGGACTGTGGGATGCCCGGCCCTATGGGGTTGATCGGGTCACCGAACAGTTCAATCTCAACACGTACAGCCCCGAAGCCGCCGCCCGGGGTTTGGTGCGCACCGTTGTTCAAGCCCAAACCAAACTCAACGGCGTGGTACCGGTCCCAACCGAGGCGCTCGGGGCGATTTGGATGCTCGACGGTGCCGACCAAAGTAACCAGTTTTTGTCGTCGACCATGTTTTGGCGCACGGATGGAACCGCTTCGAGTGAGAGTGAAAAGGGTGCATCCCCGATTTACACCGTCCTGCACGACCCGCGTGCCGGGGGGCCAATTGACGATGGCTCCACTAAAGAATCGACCATTCGCAAGGATTATCCCGAACTGTTTTTACAGAACGACATTTCGCCACGGGCTCAGCAATTGGCGAAAGAGATAGTCGGTTCGGCCGCCACGTCGGCAGAGAAGGTGCAGCGGATTCGCACTTGGATGACGACCAACATCGCGTACAACCTCACGGCAAAGGACCCAGGCAGCGGCGCCGATCCAATCGACTATTTGTTGTTCTCGTCCAAAGAGGGTTCCTGCACCCATTTCGCTACGACCACCGCAGCGTTGCTCCGCAGTGTGGGGGTCCCAACCCGAATTTCCACCGGTTTTGTGGCCCAAGAACAACCTCGATTTTCGCAGTTCGTTGTTCGAGGGAAAGACGCCCATGCTTGGGCTGAGGTGCCGCTTGAAACGGGTGACTGGTTGCAAGTGGACACCACCATTGGGGCGAGAGAAGTGTTCCCACCGCAAAACAGTGGGGGCACACTTCTGGCTCGCGTCGCCTTGGGGGCCCTCGGTATTTTCGTTCTCGTTGGGGCATGGATGGGGATCAAGCGGGGCCTCAAGCGCCGAATGACGGCAAAGCCAAGCGTGTTCGTGGCAGAACTTGGCCGCCTCGCTCGCCGATTGAATGTGCCGGTGCTCGCCGATTGTTCAACCGCCAAACTTGCTGCACAACTCGACCAACAACTTGCCCAACAACTCGGGGCCCAGACTCCCGAAGCGGAAAGGGCCGATGGTCTAGGGCTTGTCAACCACAAGAACACCGCACGGCAACCTGTTTGGAATGTGGGGGCGCTCAGCGCCTTTGGTCAACGGCTTGAAGCCTCATCGTTTGGCATTACACCGGTTGATTTGCATGACGGGTCACAGATTATGCAGAGTGCGTTTCGTCGAGCCAGGTCACAGCGTTTGCAACGATGGGGCCACCAAATCGCCTACGTTGTTCGTGGTCATTGGCTGCACCGTTGAACCGAGTTTGGCTCCACGCCAAACGTTTGCATACTCAGTCCCTCGTTCCCATCGAAGTCTTTTCTGTGCTTACCGTGCCTCCTGCGTTTGAACCAATCACCGCCAAATCCACTCGCCGATCGCTGCTCACTCGTGACCCGGCCGGACCCAGCTCAGCCCGGTCACGGAACGCCGCGTGTGCCATGGCGTTGGGTGGCGGCCTCCTGACCACGCTTTCTGTTCCACCGTTTGGATTGTGGGCAGCAGCCATCGTAGGTATTGCACTGTTTGCAGGATCGATCATTGACAGCGGAATTCGTCGGCGGATGCTCACCGGTTTTCTGTTCGGCCTTGGGCTGTATGTACCTTCGCTGTGGTGGATGACGGCATTCTCTCTCCCCGGGGGAATCTTCGTTGGCGTGCTCGAAGCAGCGATTACTGCATTGGCGATGGTGATCGTGCACCGAAAACATGCTTGGGTTTCCTTGCCCGTTGGGCTGATTGGCGCCGATGCGCTGCGTTCGCTGTGGCCTTTTGGAGGGCTGCCACTGAGCGGTATCGATCTCGGTCAAGCTGGCGGACCACTCGCCCCAATCGTTACCTTTGGCGGACGGCTCAGTCTCATCGGGCTCACCGCGGCATGTGGCGTGGTGCTTGCGAATCTGGTTCGGGCGGCCACAGAGCAACATCTCCGAACCGCCCTTACCGGTGTAATCTGCGCGCTTAGCATTGTGTTGATTTCCGGAATCAGCCACATCGCACCAACCGGCACCAAACAAATTGCCACCAAAAAGGTTGCGGCAGTTCAGGGTGGCGGTCCCCGCGGTACCCGCAAAACCGAGCAGGGAACCCTGCGGGCTTACCAACGCAATGTTGATGCAACGGCCACTCTGAATGACACGGTTGATCTCATTGTCTGGCCAGAAAACGTGGTTGATGCACCGGTGTTTGCCAACTCCACCCAACTGCGCGATCTCGGCGTTATTACCGCAAAACAAAACGCACCGTTGCTCGCTGGCATCACCGAAGACGGACCAAACGACAAAACGTTCCGCAACGCTTCGGTCATCGTCAACGTTGATGGAACGATGGGTGATCGCTTCGACAAGGTCCGTCGGGTTCCTTACGGTGAGTACTTTCCGTTTCGTTCCTTCATCGGTCGCTTCGCCACACTTCCCGTACGTGAAGCAGTTTCTGGAACGAAACCCGGTTTTCTCCAGACCCCGGCCGGGCCGTTTGCCATTGCCATCTCCTACGAAGCGTTTTTTGATGACCGGTCTCGTGGGGGTGTTCGGGCCGGTGGGCAGGCGCTGCTCAATCCCACAAACGCCTCCTCGTACCCCTCGACCCAGGTTCCCTCCCAACAGATTGCCGCTTCCCAGTTACGAGCACTTGAAACCCGCCGTTGGGTAGTGCAAGTAGCCCCCACCGGTCATTCAGCGATTATTGACCCGAATGGCAACGTGGTGCGCAAGGCCAATCTGAGTGCGGCGAAGGTGCTGGTTTACGCAATTGGTATGCGTACTGGCTTTACCCCCTATGTGCGGTTCAATGATGCGCCGATGCTGGGGCTTTGCGCGGTGGTGTTAGTTGGGTGTTGGATCTCGGGATTCCGGGGCCGCAGAACCCGCCGGCTCTGAACGTGCTGCTGTGCTGAGCCAACCGTTCTCCTCGGAACCCATCGATCAATCAACCAGGAACTTCGACATGCGTGAACAATCGTTAGAAGCAACCGCAACCGATTTGGCCCCTGTGTCCCGGGTAGTGAAATCGCGGCGCACCAATTTGTTGATTGATCAGGGCCGAGCGGTTGACGACGGGTTGGTAGCGGATTTGTTGGAGCTGATTCGCTGGGCCCCCAACCACAAACGCACGTGGCCCTGGCAGGTTGCGGTGTTTACCGGCGATTCTCGCGGGGTTCTTGGTGAGGCGTGCGCTACTGATGGGCTGGCCAGTGGCATCACCGACGATGCCAAGCTCACCAAGCTCCGCGGGAAGTACAACCGGGCGCCGGTAGTAATTGCCGTCGGCCAAATTAGGTACAGCGGTGCGGAGTACAG
>JAYSVF010000357.1:0-15817 GCA_043718695.1 Acidimicrobiia bacterium
GCCACACCTTTGGCCAGGAGCCCAGCCACATGAGGACCAAGCAGCGATGGCCACGCAGTATGTACACGTAGTGCTTCATGGAGCGCGGTGCAATCGCTCATGCCAACTATTGGTCTTGCTCTCGCCGCACTCACGAAATGCCAATCGATCAGATCGAGAACCCGAACCAGGCCGTAACCGCCCCGGGCTACACATACCGCTTCGACCAACGGATCGCTCAGCGCCCAGAGAAGATCCTCCGCTCGCTTATTATCAGGGCCCGCGGTGAAACCATCGACTGAAGAAACACTTCGTCCGAGGACTGGCACAAGCCCCCACGATCGCAAGCGGAGCAGCCCATGATCAAGCAGTGTTTGATCAACCGGCCCCGACGGTGCAATCACCGCAACCCGAGAACCACGCTTCAACAGATCCCAAGGCAACGCCAAGAAATCCCATGAGACGGTCACCGAGGAGAGGATCTTCGAACGTTGCGGCTGTATTTTCCCCGCGTCCACCTCGCCAACAAAAGCCTCGCCAGCAGGACCTTCACCAACAAGCACTTGCGGCGAAACAAGGCCATCCGCCCTGTCATCCGCTCTGTCATCTGCACCACCTGGGAAGGAAGCGGGCGCCATCACTCAACACCGCCCTTCAACGATTTCCAGAGGAACCGATTTTCATAGGCATACGTAGCAACTTTTCGTACAGCAAGCGTTGCATCCAACTCAGTTAGTCCGCTCGTGCAAACGGCCAACACAAACGGATCAGCGTCATCAGGTTCAACAAAGGCCACGTCATGCAACACCTCATTGGTCTGACCCTCCTTGTTGCCCACAACAACTTCGCCTCGCTGTAGTGGATCGTGCAAAGCAAAGGGAATCATGGAGCGTTGCGTCTGCAGACGAAGGACCTGCGAGAGAAACGCCAACGAAGCCCGATCAACAATCACGCCAAACCGAATACTCCACATCAACTGAGCCGCATCGAGTGCCGTCAAAAGGTTTGTTCGGCCAGCATCACGCGCAGCCGTATCAAACACCATGCGCTCAACCACGCTGTTTTTGCATCCCGAGTCATGCAACACCGAGTTCACTGCTTCGAGCCCAACCGCCTGCATCAACAGGTTTGCCCCCTCGTTGCTCGACACCGTGATTGAACGACACAAAGCCCGCGTAACAGTCATTACACCAGACCCAGGAGCAACCGCACTAGCGACACCTGAACCAGCAACACCCGAACCAGCGAGACCCGAACCAACCGTCGCCGAACCACCCGCTGCCAAAGAGGTATCCAATCTCCGCACCCAATGCGCCGGGAAACTATCCATTGGTTCCTCGCCACCATGGCCCGAGATCGAGCCGTCAACACAAAAATCCGGGTCGACCGAATCATCGTCAATCGTGAAACGAGAACCATCCAAACCTGAAGCAAAACCCCCGTCGAAGAGCAACAGATCATCCGGTGAAAGCAAACCTCGATCCAGCTCACGCAACACCGCAACCGCCACGGCCAGTTTCATGATGCTTGCCGCGTAACACTGCGCACCCGAACGATGATCAAAACGGGTAACACCATCAACATCAACCAACGCCACCGACACCCGAGCCAACTCATCGTCACTCAATTGCAGCGTGTGAGCACTCATGCCAAAGCAGCGTAGTGGTGATGATCAAGCATTTCACCGATCAAATAGTCACAACCGGCACCCACCGTGGGCCGACCAAACGCCATCAAAGAAGCAATCAAGGACTGACCGATCGCTCTGCACTCGAAGCGCTGAATGCCAGGAACTTCCCGTTGGGCAATCTGACCCGAACCGACGCCACCGAACAAGGATCGAGAAAGATCACAGCCTTAATCGGCACTCACCAAATCGCATCGACGACGGCGCGTAAACCTTGAACATCGGTGAGAGGCATTTCAAACAACGGAATACGAACAACCGTTTCAGGAACCTTCGCCAACTTTGCCAACTGTCGTTGCTGCGATTCTGCGGTATCAGCAAACCGCAAAAAGGTCTCAGCAATGGCCTTCAGTAAATGTTCTTGTTGCGCAGCCGCCCCACCAACACCCCGGCCCCGACCCGCAAGACCAGCTTCGCCTAAGGCAATTGGCACCACATCAAGCAGTTCCGCCGCGGCCCGCCTACTCCGATCATCAAGAAACAAATCCGGCAAGGTACGGTTCACCACAAGCGCGCCCGCCTGAAGGTCACGGCGCTCCAACTCCGCCAGAAAAAACTCCGCTTCCTGCAAGGGCGATTCAGTAGGCGTACTTATCACTACGAAAGCCGTGCCTGGTTCATGCAACAAAGCACCAACCGAAGACGCCCGAGCCACAAAGCCGTCATACATCGATTGAAACAACAAAAAGAACTCGGCAATATCAGCCAGAAACGCTGAGCCCAAAACCCGATCGGCCACCTGATAGAACGGCTTCGCCGCTAGATAGCCCAACCGCCCGGCGCGCTTTCCACCCAATCGATACGGCATCGTGATCCACTTCAACAACGTGGACGAAAAGAAATCGGCCATACGTTGTGGCGCATCAAGAAAATCCAATGCGTTGCGCGAGGGTGGCGTATCAATCACAATCAAGTCATAAAGTCCTTGCGAACGCAGCTCATACAAGCGTTCCATCGCCACATAATCATGACTCTGCACAAAGCGCTGCGTGATGTTTCGATACAACGGATTCGCCAAAATCTTTGTCGTCGTTGCCGCATCAGGCGAAATTCGACGGATCAAATCATCCCAACTGGCCGATGTGTCCAGCATGGCAATCGCCAAAGAACCCGTCGCACCAGAAAGCGGAATCGACACGGCCGAATTTCCTACCGACTGCAAGCCCAGTGCCGCCGCCAACCGCTTCGCTGGATCAATCGTGAGCACCAAAACCCGGCACTCGGTGTTCTGCGCCGCACCCAATCCAATAGCCGCGGCAATCGTAGTTTTCCCAACACCACCAGCACCACAGGTCACCACAATCGTCGACGATGCAACCAACGAACCAAGCCCCGTGCCGGATTGAGAGTTGCCATCAGCCTTACTTTTCGCTCCCGTGCGCTCCGTCACGGAAGTTCCTCGGCAAGCATTTCCGCTACCGCCATCGTGGCCGGAAGCCCAGGGCTCACCCCAAACAGCTGGGCAACTAACGCAACCGGAACCCTGGCGTTGGAACCAATCGTTCGAAGCGCCGCCAAATGTTTCAAAGATTCCGTCCGCAAATCCTCAGCAAGACCAACCCCGCGAATCAACATGTCTGCTTCGCGCTCGTCGACACCACCAAGGGCAGCAACCGCCGCACCTGAACTCCGTGAATCGCTCGAACCGGAACTGCCAGAACCAGAACTACCTAAACCAGAACCGCCAGAACCAGAACTACCTAAACCCGATCTACTCGAACCTCGTGAACTCCTCGCCCGCAACGCAGCAAAAGCACCAGACTCCGCCTGCGTAAACGGAACCGGCAAAACGCGATTCACCACGATCGCCTGCACGCTTAGGTTTGTCTGCGAAGCAATGTTTACGAACAATTCCGCTGTTTCGCTTACCGGCAATTCCTCCGGAGTAGCTACGGCCACAACCCCGGTAAGAACCGGATCGCCAAGGATGTCCAAAATCCATGCGGTCTGCGACCGAAGCAATCCTGCTTGCACCAATTCGTTAATCGCTTGCGGCGCCCGCAACAAACCCACAATATGGCCCGAAGCCGTGGCATCAACCACAACAAGGTCATAGTGGCGCTCGCGCACCTCATGGGCGAACTTACCAATCGTCACAATTTCCCGCACACCAGGCGCGGCATTGGCAAGAAAATCGAAAGCGTTCGACAGCAACCCAATACGAGTAACCAACGGCAGTCGAAGGTAAATCCGGAGATACTCCTTCAACGATTCCTCTGGGTCCATAACCATGGCGTGAAGACCCGGACGCACCTCTCGAGGAGCAAACGACAGAGGGGCCGAAGCCCTACCGCTCACCCCTTGCAGAGACGCCAACAGATCGCCTTTCGCGTCAAGCTCGCACAGCAAAACCTTCTTGCCTATCGCCGCCGCCTGCCACGCCAAAGCCGAAGCCACGGTTGTTTTCCCCACGCCGCCTTTGCCGGTAACCACCAACAATCGTCGGTTAAGAATTTCCATGACAACGGCGGGAGGCAAAGCAACAAAACCCAACGCAACCCACCGCCAACAACAAAGCCCTGAGGCCAAATCGTTTGCAACGCGAAGACGCTGAAGCCCAACGTTACCTAACGAGCAAAGCCGACCTTGCGCTCTTCAGCGGCAGCGCCAACCTCAACGTAGGCCACTTTCGATGCAGGAACACCGACGGTGCGACCCTTTTTATCGGTCAACCAGAGCACGGCATCATCATCGGCCAGCGTCTTGGTGATATCGGCGAGAATTTCCTCTCGGTTCACTTCACCCAAGTCAAGATCGATTTCCTTCATCGACTGCGACACGCCAATACGGATTTCCACGGTTGCTCCTTGAACACTTCGAAAGAAGCCGCTTCACGTCAACTGGTTCCAAAGAAACAAACAACCGAATCCAAGGAACGCACGACGACGAGAAACAGCAAAGTTGAAGAGCTACTTTGCGCTCCAACATCGTCAAAGACGACACCAACACTCTAGAAGGGCTTACTCGCCAACCTGAACCCAACACGTCAAGGAAAACCTTTTTGCAACGACTACATAGATTTGCGATTCTTCATCACGTGATCACGGATTTCCCCAGAAAGCCGGCACATCTCACTCGCAGACTCATCACCAATAGGATCCGAGAAGTTCTGACGCACGCTGTTGACATGAATCGGAGCCGCATGCTCAAGCAAGGCGACCCCGCCCGAAGTTAACTCGGCAAACAAACCTCGGCGGTCATCAGCACAATCAGTGCGGGCTACGCATCCGCGCTTTACTAACTGATCAACCCGATACGTCAAACGACTCTTAGGCATTATGACCGCTTCAGCCAACTCTGACATGCGAAGCCGTTTCTGTGGCGCTGCACTGAGCTGAGCAAGCACATCGTAATCGTCAAGGGTGATCCCGGCTCCGTCACGCAGGTCTCGATCGAGTGTCTCCATCAGGAGTTTTTGCATTTCCAGGAACGCCATCCAGCAGGCGACCTCTTTTTCGCTAAGCCACCGAACATTGAGATCCGACATGACCCCAATTTAGCCCGGCTTAGTACTGAATCGTTTCAATTTGGTGCAAAATCGGCCAAATCTCCCTAATTTGAATTAGGGCTAAATCCTCAATTTTGAGTATTTCACGGCGTTCGAGACACACCCACAACTGCGTCGAGGGTCATGCGATCACCAGTACCAAGGAAGTCCCCTGAAGGTTGCAGAGTCGAGCCAGCCCACAACTACGATCAAACCCGTGACAACGCTCTCAGAATCTGAGTCCAAAGCCCTCTTGGCCCAGTACAACGTACCGATTCCCGCCGAGGCCTTGGCCCACTCTCCATCCCAGGCGTGTGCGGCAGCCGACACCATTGGCTACCCCGTCGTAGCCAAACTCGGCGGCGCTTCAATCGCCCACAAGACCGAGCGGGGGCTGGTAAAACTCAACTTGCGCGATGCTGCATCGGTCGCAACAGCCGCTACTGAGTTGCTTGCCAAAGCGCGACCAGAAGATGGCGAGGTCCACGTACTGGTTGCGCAGCAAGTACACGGGATCCGCGAACTTATCGCTGGAGTCATCCGAGATCCCCAATTCGGACCCTGCGTCATGATGGGAATCGGCGGTGTGTTAGCCGAAGCCATTAACGACGTGGCCTTTCGCCCTGCGCCGCTCACCACCATTGATGCCCTCGAACTCATCGAAGATCTCCGCAGCCAAGCGCTCTTCGCCCCGCTTCGAGGAGAACCGGCCATCAACAAAGACCAACTCGCTACCCTTCTCGTCGGTCTAGGACAATTAGCAGTCGACCGCCCCGATATTGCCTCGATCGATGTGAACCCACTCATCGTGTGCAACGGAACCCCCATTGCCGTTGACGGTCTCGTCGAGTTATTCGAGCCCGGACGCAGCTCAATCGCAGCACCCGGGGTTGCCGCATGAGCACGCCAACCACCCCCGCGGCCAGCCTCCCCGGTACCGATTCCAGCCCTATAGGCGTAGCCACCGAGGAAAACTTTCGAGCCCTCTTCGAACCGCGCGGCGTGATCGTGGCCGGCGCCTCAAGCCACCCCGGCAAATTCGGATTCAGCGCACTGCACAACATTTTGGCCTCCGGTTACCAAGGCAACGTGTTCGCCACCAACCGTGAAGCCGAAATCATCCTCGGCATCCAAACGCTGCGCAGCATGACCGAAATCCCCGACGCAGCGGCGGATCTCGTTGTGATCTGCACCCCCGCTTCCACCAACGTCGGCATCCTCCGAGAATGCGCGGCAAAAGGCGTGAAGGCAGCGTTCATCACCTCCGCCGGATACCGTGAAGCCGGGTCCGAGGGAGCCGCCGCCGAAGCCGAACTGGTAGCCGTCGCCCAAGAATTGGGCATGCTGGTCGCCGGACCAAATGGTCAAGGCATGGTCTCAACCCCCGCCGCCCTCTGCGCCATGATCGTCGCCCCCTACCCCATTCCCGGACGCATCTCCATTGCGTCGCAATCGGGCAACTTGTTGTCGTCGTTCATGAACTACTCGCTGCAATCAGGTATCGGCATCGCTCGAGGCATCTCCGCCGGAAACGCCGCGTGCGTCTCGGTTGGCGACTACCTGTCCTTCTTCGGTACCGACGAATCCACCGCAGTAGCCCTGGCCTATGTAGAAAATGTGGATGACGGGGTGGGATTCGTGCGTCAACTCCGGGCGGTCTCCGAACGCAAGCCTGTCGTGCTCGTGAAAGGCGGGGCAACTGCAGCCGGATCAGCCGCTGCGGCCTCACACACCGGTGCCCTGGCCTCAGTCGACCGGGTGTTCGACGGCGCCATTCGTTCAGCCGGTGTCGTACGAGCCGCCAATCCCGAAGAGGCATACGACCTCGCCGCATCCTTCGCCACCCAACCACTCCCCAAAGGGCCCAACGTTGCCGTGATCACCACCGCAGGCGGCTGGGGCGTAGTTACCGCGGATGCCTTGGCCGGAACCGCACTGAACCTGATGACCCTGCCCGACGACCTCCGCACCCAAATCGACACCCAGTTGCCACCCCGCTGGAGCCGATCAAACCCCATCGACATGGCCGGCGGCGAAACCCGCGAAACCATCCCCGCCGTGCTCGAAATGGTCGCCTCCCACCCCGATGTGCACGCCATTGTGTACCTGGGCCTCGGCATCCAATCCAACACCGCCCGCATGATGCGCGCTGGCCAGTTCTACCCCGAACACGGCACCGAACGCATCGTTGACTTCCACGAACGCCAAGACCGCATCTACGCGCAGGCCGCCGCCGAAATCTCCGCTCGCTACGGCAAACCCATCCTCACCGCCACCGAGCTAGGCATCGCCGATCCCAACAACGCCGGCCCCATCGCCGTACGCGAATCCGGCCGGTACTGCTACCCCTCATCACAACGAGCCGTGCGTGCCTTGGCTCAAATGTGGTGGTACGCCCAATGGCGCGCCCGCCGCAACCTCACCCTCGATTAGTGCAGGGAAGCGTAAATCCTTGCGTAGTGTTTGCTCCCGCTCCCAGCACCACTGCGGAATTCACACCGAAATCACTACGTAATGATTTACGCGCACACGCACTAACCCAAAAGCTAACCGAAGCTTCCGCCTGTTCCAGAGCTAGTTTTGCTCCTGTGCCTGAATTTCGCCCCTTCTACGACGTCATCGTGGTTGGAGCAGGATCGGCCGGAGCCGTCGTCGCCCAAACCCTCGCCGCTCTGCTCCCGGCGAAGTCGATTCTGGTCATCGAATCCGGCCCTGATCTCCACACCACCGCACCGGTCTCGCTCGAGCCAGCGAACTCAGCCAATCTTTTCGTGGCCCAATCCGATGGCCGACGTCAACAACCCCCACAAGCCTTTACCCGCAAGCTCGTCCCTCCTTTGGGCGAAGCTCAAGTGCCCACCAACGCAGCTCTCCCCTTCCCGAACTATGTGCAAGGTCGCGGCTGGGGCGGAAGCGGTGCCATCAACGGCTTGGTATGCGCGCCTGGCAAACCTGCAGACTACGACCGGTGGGCTCACGAATATGGATGCATCGGATGGGCATGGGCCGATCTCGCCCCCGTGTTCGCCAAGTTGCAATCCCAACTTTTCCTAAGCACACCTTCGATGTACCAAGCCGCCGATCAGGCGTTGCTCGCCGCCCATACCGCGCTCGGTTCCGACCAACTTCGACTCACCCCCGCATCCCTCTCCATTTCACATGGCCGACGAAAGCTCCTTGGCTTAATGGAACCGGAGCCGAGCAATCTCCTTGCCATTTGTGGTGTCGATGTAGTTCGCATACTTACTCGCGGGACGGATGTCTGTGGCGTGCAACTAGCCGACGGCACGGAACTTGAAGCCACCTACGTCATCGTTTCTGCCGGGGCAATCGGCTCGCCACTGCTGTTGCAGCGTTCAGGAATCGGCCGTCCCAGTGTCGGACAAAACTTGCACGATCACACCTCCATTGCGGTCACACTCCAATTCCATGGGGTGCTTTCCGAAGAACACATTCCATCAAATCAGCCGATTAGTGAAGGACCAACGCCTACCAACGTGGCCATTGAATCATCTGACCACATACAAATACTCCCGGTCAGTCCACTGCCTAGCGACCCATCCCTCGGCGTATGGATGGCCTCCCCATTTCAAGCCATCCACGGACGAGGCGGTGTCACTGGACGTCTCGACGGCACAACGATGGTGCAGTTCGATTCGTTCTCCGATGAACGCGACCGCACTCAACTCCGCAATGCCGCAAGGCTCCTCGGCCAACTCCTCGAGCAACTCCACATCGCGCCCAGTACGCAAATTACCGCAACACCCGTCGACCCGCACCTTGCCGAACAGCTACGCACACTTAGCGATGACGAACTCGACACTTGGGTACTCAACAATCAAGGCAGCTACTACCACGCCGCAGGAACATGTCGCATGGGAGCGGCCGACGATCCCCGCTCCGTCGTAGACCCAACGTGTGCGGTTCTCGGTTGGTCCAACATCAGCGTGATCGACGCCTCCATCCTCCCCGATCTCCCACTGGCGAATCCATACCTCCCCACAGTCGCGGTAGCCAAGCTTGCCGCGACTCATTTAGCGACCCGTCTGCGCGTTTCTTTGTTCACGGCAACTGCTTGGCTATAGTGCGGTTCGTGATCGTCGGGCGGGAGCAAGAGGAAGCGATACTCGGACGAGCCTTAACCAGAGCCGCTGCTGGACGCACGACGCTCATTGCAATCGAGGGCGAGGCGGGAATCGGCAAGTCGTCGCTGCTCCGCCAGGTCGCGCTCGACGCGATCGCAAAGGGTTTTACTGTCCTTCGTGCTGACGCCGATGACTTTCAACGAAGCCGAACCTTCGGCCCGATCGTTGATGCTCTAAGCCAGCTCCACCCAGGAGAACTCCGAGACGCGGTTCTCGAAGCCGTCGCCACGGCACCTTTAAACGCCGCAGCAGCGGTCATTTTCGGTGCTGCTGCAGACCAGCGCCACCAAGTGGTTGACAGGCTGTGCGTGCTCGTCGAGCACCTTGCCATCAGTGCACCGTTGGCGCTCGTCTTCGACGACCTCCATTGGTCCGACGAATCAACCCTGCTGGCCCTGCGCACGGTAGCCCGTCGCGTCGAGGGATACCGGCTTCTGATCGTTGTCGCCGGTCGGCCCGAACCTTCCACGCGAGCGTGGGCCACGCTGCTCGACCAAGCCGCCGAAGTGGTGATCCCGCGCCTTTTGACGTCAGCTGACGGTCAGGAGTTGCTCGAGAACCGACTGTCCTCTCGCATTGGACCGAACCTTCGAGACCTTAGCGAGGGGACTGGCGGGAACCCACTTCTGCTCGATCAACTCGTCCGAAGTTTGGAGACCGCCGACCTCCACACAGCTGATGACGGGACGGTGGATGTCGCATTGACCTTTGTTCCGGCGACGTTCTCCGCAGCGGTACTTCGTAGCCTTCTGCAGCTGTCTCCGATCGCGACCGAAATCGTGCGGGCCGCATCGGTGCTCGGTACAGCGAGCGAACTCGAGGTGATTGCTGCGATGATCGGCCGCAGCGTTGGGCGCCTTATTCCTGCTGTCGATGAGGCGGTTCGGGCTGGTCTGTTCTCGCCATCAGGGAGCGACGTCGCCTTTCGCCACGCGTTGGTTCGCAACGCGGTGGCATCTTCGCTTCCCGATGTCGTCCGCTCATCCCTCCACCGACAGGCCGCAGAAGTTCTCACCTTGCGGCGCGCCCCGGCCGCGCGCATCGCAGATCACCTCGGATCTGCTGGCGGCGATGACGCTCCGACCTATCGGGCATGGCTGCGTCGGGCTGCGGCTGAGGCAATGGGGCGGTCGCCCGAGGTCGCTAACCGATTGCTTAGCCGGGCGCGCGACGGCATGGAGGAAGGATCAGCGGGCTGGATCGACATAGGTCTGGAGCAACTAGAGGCTGCGGCCAATGGTGGACTTGTGCAGGAGGCGTTGTCGCTCGGCGCCGAACTTCTCTCGCATCCGTTATCCGCTGAACGGCGAGTAACGGCATGCCACTGGTACGGGGGTGCGTTGTTCCTCCAACAGCGCACACATGAGGCGGCCGCAGTGTTCGAGACGGCCGTGCGCGAGTCAACCGACCCTGCGCAACGGGCGCTGCTCGCGTCCTATCTCGCCCTCGTGATGCTTGTGTCGTTTATGCCCGATGCCGAGGAAGCGATCGAAAGCGCCGTCACTGCCTCCGAGGCCGTCGGCGACCAGGAGTCTCTGTGCCTGGCGCTTCTTCTGCGCTCGCGGATCCAGGCCAGTCAGATGCGTTTCGCTGAAGCAACCGCTACGGCACGAACGGCAAAGGCGATCGCCGACGCCGACGCAGACGGGGCGACACAAAAGTTCCAGCCCGCATGGTTTCTCGGAATCACTCTCGCCGACGAAGGGCACGTGGATGACGCGCTCCGGGTACTCGACGAGGGCCAGCGGATGGCGGAACAAATCGGCGCATCGTGGGCGGAAGGTATCTATCTCGGTACGCGCGCCGTTACCCTCTTTAACCTTCTTCGCTTCGATGAAGCTGATGCCGAGGCTGCTGCTGGCATCGCTGCAGCGGAAGAAACGGGTGCGGTGATAGCGGTCGGCTGGTCGTACGCCGTCGCAGCGCTGATCGCACTTCAGCAGGAACGTTTCGAGGACGCCTCCCAAGCTGTCAAGGCGGGCGAGGCCCTCTTCGAGGCAGGTCGCTCACCACTCGGTGTCGACCTTCTTTCGCTTGCTCGTTCTCGGCTTCTACATGCAGCGGGGCTCGAACAGCGGGCCTTCGAGCACCTTTACGGTTCGTGGCGGGTCTTTGCGGCCACACCGATCGAGATCAGCGGCCTTTCGATCGCAGTCGACCTTGCCGATCTCGCGGTCCGAGTCGGAAGACACGATGCGCTGAACGACGTCCAGACGGCGACACAACGTTGGGTGGAGCGCGACACGGGCAGTCACCGACTCCTCGGAGTGCAGGTCGCAGTCGACTCGATCGCAACCGACGACACTGAAGGGCTCTGGCGTGCGATTTTTTTGCTGCGAGGGTGCGGTCAGAGTGCCCTTGCTCTCAGGCTGGAAGAACGGATTGCTTTTGCTAGCGGCAAGAACACTGCATTCGCCGTTGCAAAAGCCGCCAAGTCGGCCACGCCTCCCACGAATGTCAATCCGACGGACCATTGGCTGAGCTTGAGTCCAGCAGAACAGCGCGTCGCTCTAGCGGTCGGCCGTGGAATGGCGAACAAGGCCATTGCGCGGGAGCTGCTCCTCTCGACACGCACTATCGAGACCCATGTTTCCCGGATCTTGCGGAAGATGGACGTCACATCACGGCTCGAACTCGCGATTCGCATTACTGGGCGAACGACCGGATAACGTTCGCGTCGGACACCGTTGTAGCGCCGCACAACTCATTTCGCCACTGAGGTGGTCGGTGCCAAAGTCGTAGGAGCCAAGGTAGCCAAGGTAGTTGGTGCTCCAGTCAGTGTCACTGAGGTAACCGGCGCAGGCGGAATCGTCGGGACGCCCGTGCCAATTGCCGCAGTAGTTGTCGGTGGCGCAACCGTTGGGGCCGCAACCTTCGTTGTCAATATCGCGGACACGGCGACGGTTGTGGGTGTAACGGTCGGGGGCGTGATGGCCGTGGGTGTGATGGTCGTGGATGTCGCAGGCGCAGTCGTGACCCCACCGGGAGCACCCGAACTAATCGCCGTCGTGGTGACACCAAACGCAGTTGACGTTGTAGCGACATTCGTCGATGTGACGGAACTTGAAGTCGTCGTGACGGATGACGACGCAACCGTCGACGACGCAACTGAGGTTGTCATCTGTGAAGTGGACCCCGCCAACGTCGTCGGCACCGAAGTCGAAGTGACCGATGTTGGCACCCCAGATGTTGACGTGGTGGTACCACCGCCCACAGTTGCTGCGATCGGGACGCCCACGGTGAATGCGACCGGAGCACTTTCTAGTCCGCAGAATGCGGTACACGTTCGAACCGATGCCAGATAGGACCCGGCAGGGAGGGTAGCGCCCCCACCCGGAAGAATTGCCTCGAGCGTTGTGACCGGGAGGGCGACGAGGGGCTCGGACACCGTCGTTGTTAGGGGGGAGCTAGGAGCGGTGCTTCGCAGAACTGCGACGTATTGCAACGCTTCGGGCACTGCGGTCCAAGCCAGCTGCGCCTTCGAGGCTGTGTCGCTGCCAGACGTTGCGACCGTAAGTCCAGTCGGAGCTGCGGGAGGAACCGTCGATGCACGGACGGGAACCTCGACGGAACACAGCGGCTGGCCCTGCATGCGGATGCCGCACGCCTTGACGAGAAAGTTGCAGTTCGTGTTCGCCGAGACCGTCACGGTGACAGTCTGGGCATTCTGGTCGAGAGAAAGCGGCGTTGGGAGTCCGCACGCTGTCGTCGGTGAGCTGCGGATCGAATACGTGACCTCATTGTCCGCCCGATCACGCCAACCCAATCGTATCGACGTTGCTGACAGGACACTCGAACGCAACTGATCCGGTGCCTTTGGAGTGAACTTGGCACGAGCGTCGGCACGGACCGCGGCCAGGGTGGGCGGAAGGTAACCCAACCGGTAACCAGTGGCATTCGGGTGGATGATCCCAAACGACAGGTGCATGCCCGCGAACGGCAAGATTTGCCCTCCAATCGTGGCCGAGACGTTGTCCCCGATTGGGTCGCCCGCTGTCGTGGAGCCCCCAACCGGACCGGGAATCAAGGTGGCTGTCGGTCCCGCTATAGCCCGGATATCGGCAGGATTGGGGAAGCCCGTGTTCTCGACCTTGCCGATCAACGCGTTCTGGATCGCTGTGGCGCGATTGTTGTTATTCAACCACGGGTCGGTTGAGCAAAAGCCGTGCGGCCCGAAGCTGTTCCTGAGATCGATGACGCCGAACCCTGCTCCCGACGCTGCATTGCGAATTGCGCCATCGAGTTGGGGAACGATCTGTGCAGCGGCGAACTGACTTTCACTCGCTCCGAGACGATCGCTGATGTCCCTATCGTTCGGTCCAAGTTGTGTCTGGCCGCGGCATGGCACTCTGTTCTGATCACGAGTCACGTCGGGCAGAGAAGGCGAGTGGACTTTGCCGATTCGCACTGCGCTAGAGGTTGCGTTGGCAATTGTGGTTGTGGTCACCGTGTTAAAGCGGTCGAGCAGGGACCCAATCTGCAGCGTGGGGCTCAGTTGCGTGGACAACGGGAATTGGTTCGTCGGATCGAGACTGTCGATCTTCGCCTTGATGGTCAGGAAATGGTCGTCGATCAGGGCCATGCCCTCCCTCCCAGCGAGTGGACCAGACTCATTTGCATTGCCCTGCATGAGGCCAGGTGCGAGTGACTCGCAACCGATGCCGGCGAGGTCGAGGTACGGAAGGATGCACGCAAGGATAATGAGGCCGAACCCCACGTCGTTCCCCCCGATACCTAGATACACGGAGTCGATCGTGTTCATACTATTGGCCCGTGCCCACGTAGCGAGCTGGTCGATCTGCGGCGGTAGCTGGCCGGTGGCCTGGAACTGCGCCGGGGTGAACTCGACGCCGTTGTACCCCGATGTGTCGATGTGCTTCGTGTGCGCCCCGGAGCATGCGAAGGACTTGTAGACGACGTTGACGTCCGGAAGGTCAAGGGCCAACTGGCGCGCTGCCAGGGCCGCGGGGGCGTTCATTGATCGATGGCAACGTTGAGCGTCGCTATCTACGACGTTGGGCAAAGCTGGCGAGACCGGTCGCGATTGTGTGAATGCCGAACTCCATAACTCGCGCTGGTTGTCGATCCGCACAGGTGGTCGCTGGTTGCACCCCGTATAGGGAAGGAAGAAGGTGGCGAACCGCAAGGAAGCGCTGGCACTTGGCGTGAAGATCCCGAGGAGAGCGAACGGGCCACTCCTACCCGTGTTAACGAACGCGGACGATGTAGTAATCCCGGTACCGAGCAGCGTGACGACGGCGTTGGTCACGGCGGTCGCGGCGGTGTTCAATGCATTGGATGCATTTGTCAGTGTCGCGGCGGCGGCAGTGAATGCTTCGGTGGCGTTTGTTAACGCCCCGGTCACATCGCCTGATCCAATTGCCGCAAGTGCAGCCTCCGCGTTGGTTTTCGCTTGCTGTGCCGCAGTCATCGTTTGGACAAGCCCCTGGAGTTCGGCCGCACGCTGCAGAGAACTGTTTGCCGAAATCATTGCTCGGGCTGGAAGGGACGTTATTGAGCCAAGTGCAGCGAATTCTGCTTCGGTGTAGGCGGAGAAACCGTTTGCCTCGTCTCGGCACTGTCGCAAATTCGATTTCGTGTACACGCCGTTTACGTCGGGGGCACCTTCGCCCGCAGCAAACGAGTCGCCCATAGCCGCAAGCACGAAGCGCAAATTACCGGCGCCCGGATTCGGTGTTGGGGGCTGCAACACAATTGGGTCGGGAATTACGAGACGGTCCAGCGGCGGTATCGGTGAGACTTCGATGAGCGTCGTCCCGGTTATGTTGGGAGTCGGGGAACCCAAAGACGTCGGGCTGGTAGTGGTCGTCGGCGGACGCGAAGTCGTTGTCGTGGCGGTCGTCGCCTTCGTTGTTGCGGTCGGTGCCACCGTTGCGACCGGCGCCGGTATGGTTGCCAACGTAACGAGTCCGCCAATCGCGGGGACCAACGTGGTGAGCGTCCCAGGCGCCAATGTGGCGAGCGTTTTAGGAACCACCGTTGTAACAACCGGTGCAACTGGCGCCGGAACAGTTGCCAACGTGACGAGACCGCCGATCACGGGGCTCAATGTGCTGAGCGTTTTAGGTGCCAACGTTGTAACAGGCGCCAATGTGGTGAGCGTCTTAGGGGCCAACGTTGTAACTGGCACCAAGCTACCAACGAGACTCAGCTCGCCGAGCCCTTTCGTGTCTCCGTTGCCGAGCGTGATCCAACCGCTCAGGCGACGGATGTCGTTGCGGGTCTCATCGTCTCGGTAGAGGCCTGCGGGTGTGTTGGCCGGATCAGCTTGGAAGGTGAGCGTGCGCCCGTTTGCGAAGGAGACTTCACCGGTTGCGCCCGCTTCGGTGAAGGTCGCGGAGAGTTTCGCCCCAGCGGCATTGGTGATTGTCACCCCACCAGGCAACACAGGCCCGCGGAACCAAGAGCTCACGCCTTTGCCATCGCAGAAGTACGCAAGGATACCGTCTCCGTCGGTAACAAGTCCGACGAACGTGTTGGGGTCCTCGGTCTTACCGG
>JAYSVF010000358.1:0-6312 GCA_043718695.1 Acidimicrobiia bacterium
CCAATCACGAAATCTTTCCTCAAAACACCTCGCTGCCCTGGGACCGCAAAGAATCAGGCAATCTTTGTTCGACCGAGAATCCAATCCCGGCTCAACAACCGCGAGGCGCCCACCATCAGGACACCGAGGTGTGCGGGTAGGAGGTGCGCGAAATCGGTGTAACCCACATGAAAATGGATCGCCAGCGCAGGCAAGAATCCAAGGATCGAAGCGAAGGCTGTTGTCCACCACGTTGATGTTTCGTTTTCACGCCAGCCCCACGCGGTCATGGTGGTAACGCCAACGCCGAGTGAAAAGAGTGCGCCTCCAAACCCTGCTCGATCGTGCGCAACGAAACGCAGCAACTTCCCGTCAAGCTGCGACTGAAAGTATGTTTGCGTATTACCCAGGAACGCTCGATCGGAAGGGATGAATACGTCACGTAAGCCGATCGGTAACTGGCCAAAACTTGCGGGTGATTGAGGCGAAGAGTGATGGTCGCTTTGCATGCCTACGACGTGGCCACCGATATGGCTATCCGTGGCGATGTTGCTCTGTGCAGGTGATCTAAAAGCAAACCGGTGACGAGCGGATCGCGATCAGTCGTCCCAGATTCGTTGCGATGTTGTGTGTGCGCCTAGTTTGGGTTAGAGGCGCAACGTCTGGGAATCCTCAGCCGATAATTCCTAAAGAGGACCCTGATGAGCAAGTCATCGATACGTAACGGCAAACGAACTGCGAAAAGAAATCGTTGTCTCGGATCAAGCGCACCAATCCTTTCGATCGTGATGGCCGTAACGCTCTTTGGGGCGCTGGCCACTACGAACCAGTCTGGTGCCCTTCCAAAACGAGGGGACCGCGAACCTGGCTGTTTACCGGGGAGTCGCTCGATTCTTGAGCGAGTTTCCTTTCGCGGCACCACCGAAGGCACCCGGATACTCGCGAACACCCTGCTGGCGGTTGATACTTCAGCCGTGGTCCAATCGGTTCTTCCGGATTGCGAGGCGACCCGCTCGAAGGTGCCGTCGAAATTTTCGTTAACGGTTCCGGTTGGGAGTAGAGCGGTCATCGAGGGAGGTCCAGCGAACTCATCGACCTTCAAGCCAGATGTTCTAGGTGACTACATCGTTTCGGTTCGAACATGTGCAAAGCATTGCGGTGCTGATTATCCAAGCGTCGTTCCAGCAACCGGAGTGTTCCGCTTGACGGCGGTTGGTCAGTTGGCTCCCTCCCCGAAAACCGAACCAGTTGTTCCCCCAGAACCGCACACCGACCGAACACCAATTGCCGACAAAGCTACAAAATGTGCAGATGGAGGAGGAATCGTTGATCCCCAATGGGTTCCCGTGACACCGTTTACCGGCCCGCAGGATTATCGGATGGTGCAAGGTTCAGTAGTTGCATCACGGGTGAGTCGTAAAGACAGCCCAATGAATCACGACAGCCAAGACGCAGTCGCCCACGTTGTGCCCGATCCAATGTTTCGCAACCTCAGCGAACCGGGCAAGGCCGATATTGAGGTCGAATGGGAGCGTAATCACTTCCCTGAAGAGGTACGGCCCTCCGTTGGTGACCGTGTTGCCTTCTGGGGGTTTCACATCCTCGATTGCGGTCACAGTTACGGGACCGAGATTCACCCACCGGTGGGCATGGCCGTTTCCCGCGCTCGAGCCGTTGAGATTCCGGAAAATGCCAATCTTGCAAACTTCCCAAGCGGCTCGCTGGGTCGAGGAGTTGTAGTTCCTGGAATAGATACCGTTATCTATTTTCACCCCAACGCGGGCGAGATCACATCGAACTGCAGTTCGACTGGATTGCATCAAGCCGCGGTCGCGAACCCAAACTTTGGACAGCAAAGTCAACCAAAATTCCTCACCGGTGCCTGCATTAAAGGTCCTCATCAAATTCAACGCCCGGCGCCCTATGAGTTCGATATCTACCTTCCGCCGAATCCATCGCAGCCCGGCAAAGATCCGGTTCCCCTCTTCGTGGAGTCGTCCGCGGTTGACGGGGTTGGCGCATCGGGTCCCGCTCCAAAAATTGAAATTCGACCCGGCTCGCTGCACGTAACGTTGGATTTCTCCAATGGAAATCAGGGTGACTACCGGCATCGGATCCGGGCTGCCTGGGCCTATCCATCTCCTGACAATTGGCAAATGAAAACCTTCCGTGTGAAGTTGACCAAGCTCGACGTACTTGACGATGGTGATGGCGTTGGTCGAGGTGACGGTGACTGGCGGTTCTGGATGAACGTGCCAAGCACAACCAAAGAGTGGACCAAACTGTTTGATGGTGACGGCAACGTGACGGGCGTTATGACCTTTGGCGGGCGGCCTTGGAGTACCGGACCGAACGGTAGCGTTGGGGCAGATCGCTGGTTGGGACCTCATCCAACGTTTTTTCCGGGGCAGCGTTTGCATTTGTACACGTCGGGTTACGAAGCGGATTCGATCGTTGATGATGATACGGGGGCTGTAGATCGATCAACGGTTCCCCAAACGCAAACCATCACAGGAACATCGCTCTGCCAGGAGAGTGATCCCGAAATTGACTATGTTTTGCAATCCGGGTGTGCCAGCTACATCGCCACGTTTGATGTCGCAGAAATAACTTCGCCCCGGCCCGTACTTTCAGCAGCCGCCCTAGCGCTTTACAACGCTTATGCCATTGGCACACCCGGCGGCACATTGGGCGGAGAGCTCTGTTCCTTGTGCGATTCTGTCTTCGCTACGGCAGGTTCCTTCGCTCGAATTGCACCTCCAAAGGCCGTTGCCCTTCGTCAGCTCGACGGTTTTGAATCCAAGCGTGAGCAAAACGTGATCACCGAAGCCCTCCCCGCGGTGTTTACGGCGAAGCTCGCACAAACCCGTGAGGCTGAGCCCGCCAAGCTCAATACCTTCTTTGGTGAGCTACGTGACGAGTTTGCGGTTCTTCTGGCTACTGGTCGTGCCGCTGAAGTTCGTGGCGATATGGAAGCCATGCAGAGCTTGTTTCCACCCGATTTGTGGGCGGCCAACATCCAAACCTTGATCCCACCGAAATTCCCAATAAAGAACACGGTGCCGCGGATAAAGCCGAAAGCAGCCACCGCTTCGGGCTGACGTCTGTGACAGATCGGTTGGAATAGCGAACCCTTAGAGTTCGTAAAAAACCGTGCCAAAGAGTGGTTTATTGACCAAACTCGGGCTGGGCATGCTTGGAAAAAGTAAGGCCAGCAAGAGCAGGGCGAGTTAGCGTTCGCTTCAAGAAACTTCAACCAGGACTGATGTGCGAGGTGTGGACTCACCTTTGCGGATGTTTCGGAACTCACCGGCGCGAGACCAGCCGAGGGCGACGAACGCCAACATGATGATCGAAGCGGATCCATAAGCGCGCACAGGACCAAACGCCTCATACGCAGCCGCAGCAGCAACCGCCGCCAAACCTCCAGTCAGCGTCTGCATGCCACCGAGTAGGCCTTGAGCACCGGCGAGTTGGTCAACCGGTGCAGTCAGCGTAACGCCAACGGGAGCGCTTGAAGCGGTGAATGCGTCATTGAGCGCATGAAAGACGCCAACCAGAATGAGGAGCTGCGGGATGGCGATCGAACCGTAGAGCGTCACGAAGACTGCGCCAACAACAAGACCGGCAGCACCAGTCACATACGGGCCACGACGCTCAATGAACTCCCCACCACGCTCGCCCAGAAACACCATGGGAAGCGCAAACACAATGATGCCAACCGTGGTGTACCCATAGTCAGCGTGCATATCTTCTAGACGTAAAGCCCAGAGTGAATCAAACACGCCGATCATGATGAAAAACGCGATGCCGTAACAGCACGATGATTGCATCCACCGGAACTTCAACAGTCCTAAAGCAAACCTTGGGACGGTGCTTGGAACGCGAACAACCGTGCCAACCGCCACCGGGCCAACTTCGTCGCCCGGACCGACGGCGTTCTTAACCGACCGCCAAGCCGGATCGGGAGTACTTGGGGCAGCCTCGGAACCATCGGCGTTGCGTGCGTCGAGATGTAGTTGGGCAACAAAGGGAATACTTAAGGCGATAACTGCAGCAATGCCATAGAAGGGCCAGCGCAGGCCAAGCACGCCAACCAACATCGCTGCGATAGCCGGTCCGCAAAGGAAACCAGCCACATCGTAGGAGAGCAAACCACCTTGGTTCTTGCCCACGTTTTCAGGATCCGCCAGGGCAATAGCCCGTCGAATCGCCGGATACGCCGAGCCAATACCAAGCCCCATTAGCGCCCGTCCGCTCAGCAAACCAAGAGCACCAGACGCCGCACCCATCATGGCAATGCCGACGACGTTGGCAGCGATGCCTCCAACCAATAACGTCCGAGCATGACCACGATCGGCCATCGGCGCCACGAGAATCTGCGCCAAAAACGAAGTGAAGAACCCCACGCCAACAATCCAGCCAATCATCGTTGAAGAAAGCCCATAGGCATCACGCATCTTGGCGGTGAGGGCAAACATCAGCCCGTACCCACTTGAAAGCGTGGCCGCCACGAGCTTCAACATCAAAATCACTCGCTTGGCACTCACCTGTCCAACGGTAGCCGGGAGGAGCGAAGGAATTCCTGGGATTCACTCAGGCGGCCGCCGTCCCATGCCTTGAGCGCTAGCCGATTCGGGTTGCTCGGTAAGTGTCGGCGCGCCTAAATCACGGTGGTGCCAAGCTGAACCGGCTGCGGAGTCTGCACCGTTGTGCGCAAACGAACGCTTGGTGTTAGAAATTGCGCTGTGCCACACCACATGGGTCTTGAGCGTCCATTCGGACTGGGTTTCTATCCACTGCCTGAAGATGACCCCGGCGTTGAAATTCCGCGTGAATCGGTGCGGATCGTTACCCCGGATAAGGCGCTCGTTCGGGGGATTCTCTGGCGTGCACCTGCCGGTGTTCCTGAAAAGAAAACGGCCATCATCCTCTCTCATCCACGAGGTGATTTCAGCGTTCACTATGCCTGTCCACTCTTGGCTGCTGCAGGATACGCCACCTTCGGATTCGCCACCCGCTACCTCAACAACGACACCGATTGCCTCCATGATCTGTGCGTAATCGATGTCAAAGCCGCTGCCGACGAGATGCGCAGGAGAGGTTACGAGCACGTAGTTCTGCTGGGAAATTCGGGAGGCGGTTCTTTGATGGCATTGGCGCAAAAGGACACCGGTTGCGGCGACGGATGGATTGGTGTTGCGGCGCACCCGGGCGAGGGCGTGTTTATGGGGCACGTCATCGACCCTTCCGTGATCTCCGAAGATGATACCTTTGGTGTGAATCCCGAGCTTGACATGTACAACCCCGATAACGGTTGGAAGCCGTGGCCCAACCCCGTTACCTATGACCGCGCCTGGTTGGCTCGCTACCGGGATGCGCAAATTGCTCGGATCGCCCGCATTGATGCCATCGCCAAAGCCTCGATTGCCGATGCAAATGCTGCGCGTGATTCCCTGTCGTCAATTGATATGTCCACAGATCTTCGCGGATACCGTGATGCTCGGCAGCGCGCGGTGCACACCAAGTACATGATCACCTACCGAACCCTGGCCGATCCGGTGTACCTCGACCTGTCCATCGAAGCCGACGAGCGCCCGATGGGTTCCCTATTCGCCTTCCCGGATCCCTTTGACGCGAACTATGGGCGTGGCGGATTGGCCCGTTCGATGACGGCGCGGGGTTGGCTCTCAACATGGTCAGCCCTTTCCTCGCACGCGAAACTGGCCGACACCATGCCTTCAGTCAAGGTGCCGACACTGATCTTGCACCCCACCGCCGACACCGAAATTCGGATCCGCGAGGCTCTGGAAATCCGCGATGCTGCCGGCGCCGAAGACACCACCTACGTGGAAATGAAGGGAGCCCTCCACTACCTCGAAGGCTCCCGCATCGAAGCGGCCGACATCATCGTCGATTGGTTAAGCACCCGCTACAACTAAGCTAAGTGGTCTGGCGGTCACTGCTAAGTACGCATACCTTGCTGGCAAAGGGTCGTTAACGGCAACCCAATCACGCACGGACACAGCCATCGATCATTCTTGACACGCCATAACGCACCGTGGTTCTGGAACAACGATCGCCCAGGTGAGAACAACCTTTTTGCGGTTGCACTCACACGGGCGACTTGGTTGTCGCAAACGACCATGGGGCCGTCAGCGGTCAAATTGTGGGTGAACTGCTACTCGACGGTGTCGGGCTCGAAGGTGTCGCACTGGGCGGGTTCACCGGACTGGTAACCGGTGAGGAACCATTTTTGGCGAGCGGTGGAAGAACCGTGCGTCCAAGATTCCGGATCAACTCGTCCTTGCATCTTCTTCTGAATGCGATCAT
>JAYSVF010000359.1:0-2703 GCA_043718695.1 Acidimicrobiia bacterium
GCTCGTGCCTCGATGTCGGAACGTACGTTTCAGCGATTGTTCACTGCTGAGATTGGCGAGCCACCAGCACGCCATGTTGAGCGAATTCGTATTGATGCGGCGCGACACCTGCTTGAGTCATCCTCCGATGGACTACTTGGAATTGCTAAGTGCACAGGCTTTTTTAACACTGAAACGCTGCGACGAGCTTTCATTCGCCAGGTCGGGGTCACTCCCGACGATTACCGCCAGCGCTTTTCCAAACGAACCATAACTTCCTAGCCCGTTCACAGGATTTGATCCTGTCCGGTGCGTCCCTCGCCACCACGTTCAGTTGCCCTCAAACTCTGTCCACCACATACCCGGTTCATTCACCAAGGAGTCCACCATGCAAATTGCTATTCCCCTATTTGATCGGCTTACCGCGCTTGATGCTATTGGTCCATACGAAGTTCTCCAACGACTGCCTGGGGTCACCGTCACTTTTGTTGCCGCCGCTCGTGGTGAGTTCCGAACCGACAATGGCTTCCTCGGTTTGATGGCCGACGCCACGTTTACCGAAATGCCAACACCCGATGTGATCATTGTTCCCGGCGGCGTTGGGACCCGAGCACTTATGGAACCAAACCCACTGATTGACTGGATTCTCGCCGCCCACCCAACCACCAAGTTCACCACATCGGTTTGCACCGGCTCACTCGTCCTCGGTGCAGCCGGGCTGCTAACCGGGCTGACGGCAACCACCCATTGGAGCGTCTATCCCGAGTTAGAAAAAGTCGGCGCGATCCCAACAGCACAGCGAGTTGTAGAGCACCTCGACAAACGAATTATCACCGCCGCCGGCGTCTCCTCCGGCATCGACATGGCACTTCGCCTGGCGGAGTTGTTGGTCGATCAGACCGCAGCCAAAGCCATGCAACTCATGATCGAATACGACCCACAGCCCCCATTCGATTGCGGCAGTATGGCCAAAGCTGGCGACGCCGTAATCGAACGCCTCATCGAATACGCCCAAACCAAAAGCTAAGCGCAAAGCCGTGAAGACTCGGCCCCCCAGGCCACCGCTTCAATTCGTTCGTTAACTGCCCTGCTCGAGTCGATGCACTGATATGTTCACATAGCATGCGGAAGAAGGATTGTCGGCGACGACCCAAATCCACACGACCCGGTGAATCTACAGGGTGGCGACTACGGCTGCGGCGGATTCGGCGGCGGCGGTGATGGTGCGGTCGATGTCGGCGTTGGTGTGGGCGAAGCTGGGGAAGAGGGCTTCGTAGGCGCCGGGGGCCATGGCTATTCCACGGGAGAGCATTTCGTGGAAGAACTTGGGGTACAGACCGACTTGGTTTGCGCGCTTAGCATCGTCGTAGTTAGTAACGGGGTCTGCGGTGAGGTGAATGCCGACGAGTGTGCCCACAACGGGTACCTGGGCCGGGAGACCTGCGGAGTTGATTGCTTCTCGGAGTCCGTCACCTAAACGATTGGCCATCGTCGTCAAGGCTGCATAGGCATCGGGAGTGCAGCGCTCCAACACGGCGAGCCCGGCGGCGGTGGCGAGGGGGTTTCCGCTCAGAGTTCCGCCTTGGTAGACCTTGCCGATTGGGGCGAAGTTTTCCATCACGGCACGGGTTCCAGCGATCGCACCAACCGGCAAACCTCCACCGATGATTTTGCCGAAGCACCAAATATCAGGCACAACTCCAGACCATACGGTGGCACCACCGGCACCGATTCGAAAACCGGTAATAACTTCGTCGAACAACAACAACGCGCCAGCGGCAGTGCAAGCATCGCGCAGTGCTTGAAGGTACCCGGGTGCGGGGGCAACGAGTCCCATGTTGGCGGCAATGGGCTCAACGGCAACCACGGCAACATCGGGTCCAATCTCGGGAACCACATTCCATGGCCACACAATCGTGTCGGCTACCGCACTCGGTGGGACCCCGTCGGAACCCGAAAGACCTTGCTGGGCGATCCCACTCCCGCCTTCGGCCAGCAACGAATCTGATGCGCCGTGGTAGCAGCCGGAGAACTTGATGACCTTGGCTCGGCCAGTGATGCCGCGAGCCAAACGAATGGCGCTCATGGTGGCCTCGGTGCCGCTTGAGCACATACGCACCATTTCGATACCCGGCACGCGAGCGGCGATAGCTTCAGCCATCAGCACTTCGCGATACGTCGGCGCTCCAAATGTGGTGCCTTGCGTGGCCGCTTGTTGGATGGTGGCGACCACTTCAGGGTGCGCGTGACCGAGGATCGAGGCACCGTAGGACTGCACGTAATCGAGGTATTGGTTCCCCTCAATGTCCCACACATGGGCGCCCTGAGCTCGAGCCACAAAGTACGGCGTTCCACCAACACTGCGAAACGCCCGAACCGGAGAGTTCACGCCGCCGACGAGCACCTTCGAAGCCCGCTCAAACAACGAAGCGTTCGTCATCCCACACGAAGTTCCGTCACTCGTGGCGCAGGATGCCCCGGTCTTAATCGAAGGACAATCACTACGTCCACATACGGTTTGGAGGCTGCTATTTAGCGTCATTCAGGTCTTCCTAAGCACAAGAGTTGTATCGATTGAGTTTGGCATGACGGTTACGGTGAGTCCGGAAAACACTTCGTCCGTTGTCATATGAACCCCGCGTAAGAGGGCAGTGGATTCAAGCTCGCTATAAAGTCGCATCGCTGCGTAGGTAAGCAACAATGAGCGCCGCGATTCACCAGTGC
>JAYSVF010000360.1:0-15625 GCA_043718695.1 Acidimicrobiia bacterium
AAGCTAGTTCAAATCTATAGCGCCGCTCCCAGCCTCCTGGCGCGCCAGACACATGGACAACTGCCCTGACCAGCCGCCAGTGAACAGATGAAACCGCAACGGGCGATGGTGAGTCAGCCTGTAAGCGGAGTTCTGTCCAACCCTGCCATCCCGAAGAACAACAGAATCTGTGTGGTCATCCATCTATGCGGTCCACCTGAAGGTGCGCATCTGGCGAACCAGAATTGCGAGCGGGCCGCCCATGCCTTCACTTTGACCTTGCTCCCAGTGGGGGTTACCTAGCCGCCCCGGTCACCCGGAACGCTGGTGCGCTCTTACCGCACCGTTTCACCCTTACCGCTGCCAACTCTTGCGAGCCAAGAACGGCGGTCTGCTTTCTGTTGCCCTCTTCCCCCGAGTCACCCCGGACTGACCTTTCGCCAGCACTGCGCCCTACGGAGCCCCGACTTTCCTCGACCGCCAACCAAGCTTGCACCCAGTCAACGACCGCGACCACCCGGCCAACTCACCATCGCTTCCAGTCTTGTCGCTCGAACACGCCCTGCTCGACCATTCACGCGGTTTGCTTGAACTTCAGCCTGAATGAAATCGATGGGCGCTCATTGACTCCTCCTGCGCGTTTTTCATCCCATCGATGTTTGTCGAACGCATCCCTGCCCCCAATTCAAGGTTGCTCGGGCGAACTGAGGTTCAGCTGTGGCTGCATCACACGACTATGCGGTGCTTAGAGAGAGAATTTCACTATGACCATAGCGGTTTCTGACCTCTCTCAAACTCGTGACACTCCACAACAAGCGCCCGTTGGCGGTTCGAAGCTCCAAGCTGCCGCTTCAGGAATCCTTGCCGCAGCGGGTGGGCTTGCAGCGGGGGAACTTTGGTCGGGACTGATCGGTGGGGCGTCGCCGGTCGTCGTGGTGGGAGACCGAGTGGTTGACGGGGTTCCGAGTGGGATCAAGCAATTCGCCATCGACACCTTTGGCACCAATGACAAACCGGCGCTCATCATCGGCATCCTTGCGATCACGGCGCTTTACGCCGCGTTGGTAGGCATCCGCACAGCAAAGAAGTTCACGCACGGGTTGGTGGGCGTCGCTGGATTCGCGCTCATCGGTGTACTGGCAGCGCTCAGCGGACGATCCCCCTCATTCAGTGACGTGGTTCCAATTTTTGTTGCTGCTCTGGTCGTTGGGGTCCTGCTTTGGGTCTTCTTTGGACGCCGCAGGGCATCGGTTTCTGCAGGAACGGATCGCCGAAGCTTTCTTGCCCTCTCTGCCGCAACTGCTGCTGGAGCCGGGGTGTTCGGAACGCTTGGACGCAAGCTGCAAGGCTCCCCAGAAGCAACCGCCTCACGCAACGCCATCGTGCTTCCCGCAGCGACCAGAACCGGGGCAACGTCGGGAGCTGCTGCTGGTGCGGGATTAGGTGCTGGCGTTACAACAACTGTGGCCTCGGCTCCAGCGTTAGGTGCAACGGCATCTGGATCAGCATCGGTATCCGCGGCAAGCCTGTTGCCAGCATTTGGCCTGCCCGGCGCTGAGAGTTACATCACCCCGGCCGACAAGTTCTATCGGATCGATACTGCACTGGTCATCCCTGAACTCAACGCCAAGTCTTGGCAAATGTCCATCAGTGGCATGGTTGACAAGGAAATGCTTCTTACGTTCGACGATCTCCTCAAACGTCCACTCATCGAACACGATTGCACCCTGATGTGCGTGTCGAATGAAATCGGTGGCAACCTCGTCGGCAATGCCCGGTGGACGGGGGTTCGCCTAGCTGATGTGCTTCGCGAAGCTGGCGTACAAAAAGGCGCGGATCAAGTCTTTGTAACCTCGACCGATGGATTCACCGCAGGCTTCCCAGTCGCCGTAGCCCTAGATGGTCGCGAAGCCATGATCGCCATTGCGATGAACGGTAAACCATTGCCATTCCGACATGGATTCCCAGCGCGCTTAGTAATTCCCGGAATCTATGGGTACGTATCAGCAGTGAAATGGCTCTCCGATATCAAGCTCACCACCTTTGAAGAAGACCAGGGCTACTGGATTCCCCGAGGGTGGTCGACCCTTGCGCCAGTAAAGCTCTGTTCACGTATCGATGTTCCTTCAACTTCGCAAAACGTGAAGGCGGGGATGGTGCCGATCGCCGGTATCGCGTGGGCACAACACACCGGGATCAAGGCCGTTGAAGTACAGATCGATGAGGGTCCTTGGCTCGATTGTGAACTCGCCACCGAAGGCACGATCGACACGTGGAAACAGTGGAAGTACGCCTGGAACGCCAAGCCTGGCCGCTACATCGTTCGAGCCCGAGCCATCGATCTCAACGGCCAAGTACAAATCGCCGAACGAGCTCCCGTCGCCCCTGATGGTGCCACCGGCTATCACACCGTCGGCATCGAAGTCTCCTAGTGCGTGTGCGCGTAAATCATTCCGTAGTGATTTCGGTGTGAATTCCGCAGTGGTGCTGGGAAGCGGGAGGGAAACACTACGCAAGGATTTACGCTTCCCTGCACTAGCCCGGCACTCCGTGACCAGGAGATATATGTGTGCATAGCATGCTGGCGGGAGGTGCTCAGCAAGCATCCAAATCCACACGTACGCCGCTGGCGAAAAACAAGAAGGGCGGGTACCGGTTGATACCCACCCTTCAAAGTTGTTTCCAGCACGGGTTGTCACCAGTACGGGTTGTTACCAGCTCGCACGCCTGGTCAAACAAGCCTGGTCAAAGAAAATGCCGTGACAGAGAATTAGGCCTCGGCAGGAATGCGAAGCATCTGGCCTGGGAAGATCGAATCAGGATCCTTAAGCATTGGGCGGTTTGCTTCGAAGATCGCTGGGTACTTCGATGCGTCGCCGTAGTACTTCTTGGCGATCTTCGAAAGGTTGTCTCCACTAACGACCGTGTGGTACTCGGTGCTATCTGGCTCGGTGGCCGGCGCATCGACACCCATGAGTTCAACGACACGGTCAACTTCGCCAACGTTACCGACGGCAAGTACAACCTTCTCAAGATCAGCCTGGGTGGCACACTGACCGGAAACAACGGCGCAACCATTGTCGAAACGAATGTCGAGGTTCTTCACGTTAAGGCCAAGTTTGCCAACGTACGCTTCAAGCTCGCTCGACTTGGTGGCTTCTGCGTGCATCTCTGCCGAAGCGGCATCGGCGGCTACCTTGGCGGCGGCAGCAGCAGCGAGGGCATCCTTTTGGACCTTTTCAGCTGCGGTGCGGCTAAACGCGTCCTGAGCCGACTTTACGGCGACAGCGGCTTCCTTTGCCGACTTGACCGCAGCAGCCTGAACGGCCGCCTTTTCTGCAGCAACCTTGGCGGCGGCGGCAAGCTTCTCAGCCTTTTCTTGGCTGGTGCTCTTACCGATACCAAGCTTGGCACCAGCATTTTTTGCGAAATCGAACAATCCCATTTTTTACCCCTTTAGTTGTGGTCGGGATAGGACAGTACTGGACTTTTTGATTCTTCGGGCGAGTGTTCGCTGTGATGGGATTTCGTCCCGCAGCGCCTGATTCTTCGGTCGGGTTGCCGGAATCGGTTCCGAAAATGCAGGGAACGGCCATGACTTGGACGATCGCCGGTGTGCAGTTGCGCCCCCGCCGTCCGCTGCCGAAGAACTCAAGATTTGCAGATGGGGTTGGATCGCTGCTCTCGACAACCGAGAGTTCGCACCCTTCGAGAAAGCGTTGCGATCGCCGCTGGGTTCGGAGCCAACTGGGGGAGACGGCTGCAAATCTAAACAATCCACCGATAGAGTTCCCGGCATGCCTTCGTTCTTTACCGACGTTCCCAAGCCCGTTTCCTTCGCTGGTACTGATCCGAAAGGGGGCCTTGGCTATCGGGTCTACAACCCCGATCGAATCGTCGCCGGGAAACGGATGGAAGATCACCTGCGGATTGCCGTTTGCTACTGGCACTCGTTCAACTGGCCGGGCTCAGATGTGTTCGGTGCCGGGACCTTCGACCGCCCATGGCTCGACGTTGGTGCCAAACCAATGAAGGCGGCCTTCGCCAAACAAGATGCCGCGTTTGAATTCTTCGAAAAACTTGGTACGCCCTATTACTGCTTCCATGATGTTGACATGGCCCCGCAAGGTGCAACCCTGGCCGAATCAGCCGCGAATCTGAACGTGCTCGTGGAACGGGCCGCGAAGAAGCAAGCCGAAACCGGTGTGAAGCTTCTGTGGGGCACCGCCAACTTGTTCTCGCACCCCCGCTACGCCGCCGGTGCCGCCACCAACCCCAACCCCGATGTGTTCACCTACGCGGCTGGCCAAGTGCGCAACATGATGCAAGCCACGAAAGACTTGGGCGGAGAAAACTATGTTCTCTGGGGCGGACGTGAAGGCTACGAAACTCTGCTCAACACCCGGTTGCGCCAAGAAGCGGATCAACTCGGGCGGTTCCTCACCTTGGTGGCCGAACACAAACGCAAAATTGGTTTCAAAGGCATGCTCCTCATCGAACCCAAACCTCAGGAACCAACGAAGCATCAATACGATTACGACGCAGCCACCGTCGCTGGATTCCTCGATCGTTATGATCTTAAGGGTGAGTACTTCGTGAACCTCGAAGTGAACCACGCAACGCTCGGCGGACACTCGTTCCACCATGAAGTGCTGACGGCTATCGACTCCGGTGTGTTTGGTTCCATTGATGCCAACCGCGGCGATATGCAAAACGGATGGGACACCGATCAATTCCCGAACTCCGTTGAAGAACTCTCCCTTGCCGTCTACGAAATCCTTCGCCATGGCGGATTCACTTCGGGTGGTTTCAACTTCGACACGAAGCTTCGTCGGCAATCAATGGACCGTACCGATTTGTTCCACGGTCACATTGGTGGCATTGACACGTTGGCACAATCGTTGTTGGTCGCCGCTGATCTGCTCGAATCCCGGGTGCTCGAAAACGCCCGTGATGCCCGCTATGACGGTTGGTCCTCAAAAGCCGGTCAAGACATCCTCAACGGCAAAGCCACCCTTGCCAAGTTGGCCGATAAAGCAACCACCGGGGGAGTGGACCCAGCGCCAGTTTCTGGCCGTCAAGAACTGCTCGAAAACCACGTCAACCACGCCATCTGGTCAGCCCGCTAAACGCAGCCCGCTTAATCCCAAATTGGGGAGCGGTTCGTGGCCAGTCCTTGCTATGCGCGCAATTGACCTGTGTTGTTCAGCGATCGGTATCTGAACCGGTTGTTACTAGACGGTTCAGATACCAAGATCGTTGAAGGACGGCGCACCGCCAACAGCGGTGCAGCAACCTCTGACGCCGGAAGCGGATCGCAGCAGATCGACGATCGGTCAACAGCCATTTTTGCGGCGTGTTTGGTTGGCCTGATTTGAGACCAAACCGCCGAACACCCCAAACGATGCAGCGATAAACGTTGCGAACACGATCGTGAGGGGGTTGATTGATTTGCCGAACAAGACGCGTTGAATAATTGCTAAGGGCGCATAGGCAAGCGCTGCCGCTGCCGCACCGTTGCTCAGGGGCGCTGGTGGATGGAGAAGGCCAGAGCGAAAACCTCCAAGTACGCAACCGGCGAGGAGAAACACCGTCATCAACAGTGACTTCGACTGCTTGTCCCAACTCAAAACTTCGCCGAGCGCAAGTGAGATCACCACGCCCATGGCCGCCATGATGAAGGTAGTTGCTGCGCCGCCGAGAACCGCACGTCGATCAAGGGTGGAGGGGAAAGCCATGGACAGATCCTTGTCGATCGAAACAGGTAGCGGTGATTCCCATCCGGTTTCCGAAAGCTCTTGTTTCGAAGTCCCGCTAGTGCAGGGAAGCGTAAGTCATTGCGCAGTGTTTTGACCTCAGTTCCCAGCACCATCGCGAAAGTTACTCCCAAACACTACGTAGCGACTTGCGCGCACATGCGCTAGTGAATTCTGGCTACGAATCGCTTGGTAGCCCTGAGCGAAACCTACCAACGACGCCTGCCAGCCCATTGGCTTCATTGGAGAGAACAGAAAACGCAATCGGGTGTAGCTGGGGCATTCGATCGATGGGGAACCAACCAGTAGCGCCGATCTCCCACGCCGTTGTCGCCGTCCCCTGAACCTCGGCCCGGGCAACGTAAAGATAATCGGTGTGTGATTTGCGAGGTCGAACCCTCACCAACGTGGTGTGACTCACCGTCATTCCGGTCTCTTCCACCACTTCACGCTCGGCTCCCACGAGCGGGTCCTCTCCGGGATCGAGAAAGCCGCCCGGAAAACTCCACAACCGTCTATACGACGATTTCACCAACAGCAACCGATCCTGCTCATCAACAACAATGCACATCGTGCCCGCCGTTGGTGTTCCGCCAAGTTTTGCCTTGACCAACCGCCCAACGATGCGAGTCACGTCAACGAAATGGTGCGGTACAGACATGTCAGAGAGTCTCGCCGAATTCGTTGAGCGCCATGAGGCATCAGCAACAATCATTGTTGACTAGCAATTCATGTTGTGTAAGGTGGTTGCCGTGAAGTCGCCCACCGAACTCGTTGACCTCTTTCGGTCAGAAGGTCTCAAGGCAACCCCTCAACGCGATCTCGTGTTTCGTCTGCTTCATAACAACCCTACACATCCAACTGCGGAAGCGATCTACTCAGCCGCCGCAGTAACAATGCCGACGATCTCTCTAAAAACCGTTTACCAAATACTCAACGATCTCCGTGAACTAGGCGAAATTCAGTCGCTTGATTTCGCTACCGGTGCCACTCGATTTGATCCCAACATTGGCGATCATCATCACTTGGTGTGCAGGCACTGCGGCGCGATTTTTGACGTCCAGTTCGATGATTCGGATCTTTCACTTCCTCAATCACAACGTCACGGTTTCGTGGTTGACGATCTGGAAGTGACATTCCGCGGACTCTGCGCTCAGTGCTGTTCGAACAACGCACCTGATCAACGCGTGTAGCCAATGCCGTGTGGTCAATATCGCTGAACACTTCCGCTTATGCGGTTCGTTTTGAGCAGGTGTTTTGACCGCTGTCGTGCCCGGTCGTGTGACCTCGATTCATAGTTTTCCAACAGCTTTATTCTCATTCGTAACCCCCCCCAACCAAGGAGTATCCATGTCCCTCAAAGGAACAAAAACCGAAGCAAACCTTCAGCACGCATTTGCCGGAGAAAGCCAAGCAAATCGTCGTTACCTGTACTTCGCACAAAAGGCTGACATTGAGGGCTACCCCGATGTTGCTGGCCTGTTCAAGAACGTCGCCGACGGCGAGACTGGCCACGCCCACGGTCACCTGGAATACCTAGCCACACTCGGCTCCGGCGACCCAGCAACCGGTATGGCCATTGGTGACACCGAAGATAACCTCCGCTCAGCCGTCGCCGGCGAAGTGTACGAGTACACCGAAATGTACCCAGGTTTCGCCAAGAGCGCTCGTGAAGAGGGTTTCACCGAAATCTCCGAGTGGTTCGAGACCCTCGCTCGCGCTGAGAAGAGCCATGCAGGCCGCTTCCAGCAGGGCCTCGACTCCCTGGCGTAACCAGCATTTTGCTGTGAACGCGCACTGGCTCCGTTTCAAGGATGCTGGTGCAGAGAAAGAAGCCGGGGGCGGCACTGCATCGGGAAATCGACGCTGTGCCGCCTTTGGCATTTTTAACCTTTTGATTTGCCCACCACACCATCACCCACCACACCATCACCCACCGCACCATCAAACGTAAAGGCCTTGGACGCTGCCATGACCATCACCTACGACCCCACCCATCCGCAGTACTTCAAAGAGGATGACCTCCGCGAAGAGATGAACCGCGTCTATGACCTGTGCCACGGATGCCGTGTGTGTTTCAGTTTGTGTACCAGTTTCCCCACGATGTTTGCCTTCATCGACGAAAAGCCCAACCAAGAAGCGCACCTCATGACGGTGGCCGAACAAGACCAAGTTGTCGACGAATGCTTTCAATGCAAGATGTGCGATGTGCGGTGCCCGTACACCCCAGGTCAAGGGCACGAGTGGCAGCTCGATTTTCCCCGCCTGATGTTGCGAGCCGCGGCTATCAAAAAGCAGCAAAACGGCCGTAAGCCTGCTGACTATATGTTTGGCAAAACTGATCTCCTCGGAAAAGTAGGTTCACTTACTGCACCGATTGCCAATGCCGCAATTGCCCAGCCCGGCTCACCGATCCGAAAAGTGCTGGCAAAAACCCTCGGCGTTTCCAGCATGCGTTTGCTACCGCCGTACACCCGAGTGCGGTTCTCCACCTGGTTCAAGAAGCGCGCCGTGCCAATGATCGGCACTCGCCAGGGCAAAGTGGCGGTGTTTCCCACTTGCCTCGTGGAATACCAGAGCCCACAAATCGGCAAAGACCTCGTTGGCGTCTATGAACACAACGGCATCAGTTGCTCGCTTCCCGCCGGCATGGGCTGCTGCGGCGCACCGTGGCTCCACAGCGGAGACTTTGACAACTTCCGTGAACAAGCCCGGGTCAACATTCCAGCCCTTGCCCAGGCAGTCAAATCCGGGCTCGACATTGTCGTTCCCCAGCCCACTTGCGGGTATGTGCTCAAGCGCGATTACGCCGCGTATTTCAAGGGCGAACCAGAACAAAAAGACGCGGAACTCATCGGCGCGCATACTTTTGATGCTGCAGAGTATCTCATCAAGGTCCACAAGGCAGAAGGCACTTCGCTTGACACGCAATTCACCGGCACTATTCCAGGAACGACCACCTATCACGTGGCTTGTCACCTCCAAGCCCAACAGGTCGGTTTGAAAAGCCGCGACCTCATGAAGCTCACCGGAACCAAAATCACCCTCGTCAACAAGTGCTCGGGAATCGACGGAACTTGGGGTTATCGCGAAGACAACTACGAAATTGCCAAGAAAATAGCCAGGCCCCTCGGCGTTGCTGTTGCGGCTGCGAACTCAGAAGTGGTCACTGGCGACTGCCACCTAGCCAACGGCGCCATCACCGAAGAAACTGGCGCGGTCCCTCAGCACCCACTTTCCTTCATCGCGCGCGCCTACGGGCTGCCAATCGACTAACCGTTTCTCGAAGAGCGTTTCGGCTCGCCTCGTCGGCCGCAACCCGTCTCGACACGCGTACCAAAGCGCCCAACCATTTCTCAACAGGACATCACATGACCAACACCGCAAAGCACAACGCCAAACTCACACTCGATGACATTGAAGATGTACGCGCCTATGAGCGCGGGCGCGCTGAGTTCCGCGCCCGCATCATTGCCATGAAGGCGCTTCGGCGGGTCCACCTAGGAACCGTGGTTTCGTTGGTGTTTGAAAATCGTGACACCATGCGATTCCAGATCCAAGAAATGGCGCGGGTGGAAAAACTTGTAACCGATCAAGCCATCCAAACTGAACTCGATGTTTACAATCCTCTGATCCCCGATCCAGGAATGTTGAGCGCCACGCTGTTCATCGAATGCACCACTGACGAACAGATGCGGGAATGGTTTCCTAAACTTGTAGGAATCGAGCGGAGCATCGAAATTCGGGTGGGAGCTGGGGCTTCGGCCATCGTCGCTCGATCGCACCCCGATGCCGCCCACGATGCGCAGCTAACCCGGGAGGATCTCACCGCTGCGGTTCACTACATTTCTTTCAGTATCGGCACCGAGCATTCGGAGGCGTTTCTCGAAGGACCGGTAACGATCGCTATAACGCACCCGAACTACCTCGACGAGATCAGTCTCACCGATGGGGTTCGTGCCGAACTGGCCCTCGATCTCGGCGAATAGTTCGAATTTTCTCAACGTGTGGCCACTGTCACTCCTGAAATGTTCGGGTTTTGTGAAGGTTGCCCGGAACCCCTGGCTTTCACGTAGATCTCACGCTTTGATGGTCAGTATCAACACTGAAGCTCTTGTGAAGTCGGTCGCCGAAACTGTTTTTGTCGCCCAATCTAAAATGTTTACGTAAACATTTGGTTAAGGCACTGGACACGGAGGCGTTTTGCGGATCATACTCTTCGGCCCCCCAACTGGCGTCCGCACAATTCGGTCGCCTGTTTGTCTCAAGGATGGTTGGAATGAAATCGATGGCATGGCGCGAACAAGCTCGTTGTAAAGGTATTGATCCCGAAGTTTTCTATCCAGTCTCTGATGAAGAGTCGGATGAAGCGAAGTCAATTTGTGCTGAGTGCCCAGTTCGTCTCCCATGCCTTGAATTCGCTTTGGCTGCCCGTGAGCGCGATGGCGTTTGGGGCGGAGCAACCGAAAAAGAGCGTCGCCGCATCATCCGTCAGCGCCGCAAGACTGCATAGAGCTTTCTAAGGCTCCTCAGCCTGCCTGTTTCGTAGCCCGCCACCTTTTCGGGGGAACGGTCGGGGAAACACTTTTGCGATCCGGTACCGTCACAAAGCCTTGGGGAAGGTTGTGACGTGCCGGTAGAGTCGGTGGTGTGATCACTTCGCCCGCCACCGAATCCGAAAACCAGTTTCTGGCAATCGGGGGTTGGCCCTCGGTGCTCGGAGCAATCAGCTCTCGACAAGAACTCGGCGTTGAACTACTTCGCCCGGCCCTTTCAGAAATCCTGGGCGGACGGGCAACGCCAGCCCAAATTGCCGCCTTCGCCATCGGTATGCGAACCAAGGGCGAAAGCTCGGCGGAACTGGCCATTCTCCTTGACACCATGCTCGATCTGGGCATCTGTGTACCGCTGCGAGATGAAGTTCGCGAAGCAGCTTTGTGTACCTGCGGGACCGGTGGCGACCGTAGCCACTCCATCAACATTTCCACCACTGCAGCCTTCGTGGTCGCCGGTGCTGGTGGCCTCGTATGCAAACATGGGGGCCGGGCTTCAAGCTCTCTCAGCGGATCAGCCGACGTGCTCGAAGCGCTTGGCGTGGCATTGGAAATATCCCCCGAAGACGTAGCTGTTTGTATTGATGAATCTGGCGTCGGCTTTTGCCTGGCTCCAAGGTTTCACCCAGCAATGCGCCACGCCGCACCGGTGCGCCGGGAACTCGGCGTTGCCACACTGTTCAATCTGCTCGGCCCTATGGCCAACCCCGGCCGGGTGCAACGCCAAGTCGTGGGTGTTTCGGATCCCGCCGTGGCCCGGCGTATGGCCGAAGTACTCCTCGCCCGCGGCGCTACTCGGGCCTTTGTTGTGCACGGTGACGATGGGCTCGACGAAATCACCACCACCGCCAACACCCAAGTACTCGAAATCCGCGATGGTGCCATCCGGTCCTTTACGGTTGATCCCGTTGCCCTTGGGTTCCCTTTGGCCACCCTTGGGGACCTGCGCGGCGGAACCGCTGCGGAGAACGGCGTGCACCTCCGTGCCGTTCTCGAAGGCAAACTAGGGCCCCATGCCGACATTGTGATCCTGAACGCCGCTGCTGGATTGGTAGCTACCGGTGTTGCCGATGATTTGGCCGAGGGTTGCGAGAAAGCCCGAACAGCAATCACCGACGGTTCGGCAATCGGCTCACTCGAACGCCTCATTGCCACTACGCGACGTTTGGCCGCAGTTACCCCAGCTGCATAGCCTTTCCAGCCTCCCGGCTCACCTTCTCCTCGTGGTTGCGCCGTTTCGTGCGCTTTGCTTCGACCGCGTTTGTCTCGGGGTGATTCCGCGATTGAGAAGATCATCTTCATCGTGCCCGGGGCCGCAAGCCTCACCGGTTGGGACAAACTTAGGAAATCGCTGCGCGGGGAATGCCAAACCGTGTTCCGCGTAAGAAACGGTTACCGCGCGGCTGCAACGTTCGAGGTAGCGCACAACGCACGCCATTTCGTCGACCAAATCCGTTGGAGGCGGAAGGGGTAAGGCGTCACTGTGGCGTGATACAACCGGTTTTAGCGCTGTGGGATTTGAATTCGTGGCGGCCGCTGAGGGTTTGGTGGAGGTTGCAGCGGTTGTTGATGTTTTGGCTGCGCTGGTTACTGCGCTGGTTACTGCGGTGGTTGTTGCGGTGTTTGCTGTCGGGGCATCGGGATCGGTGAAGCGGAGTCGACCGTTGATTACCAGCAGACCCTGTTCTCCCGTGTGCACTTCGACCCGCCCGGCAGATCGAAGAGCTCCGATTGCCCGTTGACGGCTCAAGGCTCTGGCCAATGCACCAGCGCCATCACGGATCTGTGCGGCGTATTCAAACTTCTCCGAGTTTGCTGCATCGGTCATGGTGGAGAACAATCGAATCAGTGCCGCTTCGGGGGTCGCGAGCAGCTCGTCACGCCAACGATCAGGGTTGGCAGCGATCGCCGTTTTCAGTGCCGAAGCCCCAAGCCGCGCCGCCGACGTTGAAGAGAACGGGCCGAGATACGTAGCATCAGCCACCCCGCCGGCATCCTTAGAAACCACGATCTTGGCCGACGGACCATCGCCCGTTATCCGTAGGTAAACATAGTTTGTGTGGAGCTTGGCTTGACGATTGAACCGCGGAAGGAAACGCTGAATTAAACGAATCTCCAATACCTCAGCCTCAATAGTAAGTGCGCATGGAATATGGTCAATGCGGTGCAGGATTTGGAGCATTGCCCCAATCTTGCGGCGATCGTCCGAGGAGAAATAGGACCGCACTCGCGACCTAAGGTTCGTGGCCTTGCCGACGTAAATCACCTTGTTGGATTGATCGCGAAACACATAGACGCCGGGGGAGCGGGGAAGGTCGTTGGTGAGGCACAACTTGGAAGCCTGGGGGTGGCGGTTTATGGCGGGAAGTTCTGCCAGATCGGTGAGGCCTAGTACCCCGAATCCGGCGGCACGTTCAAACAAAAGGTGCAGCAAATCTGCGGTCGCTCGCACATCATCGAGGGCCCGGTGGGTTGGTTGATTGTTGAACCCAAAGTGCGCAGACAATGTGCCGAGCTTGCAATTTGGCACTTCTTGGCGCACCAGGCGGCGGGCTAAGCCGCAGGTGTCGAGTGTGCGATTCGGCAACTTTGGATAGTGGTGAGCAAGAAGTGCGGCGTTGAGAAATGACAAATCAAAACGAACGTTGTGGCCCACGATTACGGCATCGCCAATGAACTCCAGTAGCGACGGGAGTACCGCACCAATCTTTGGCGCAGGACCCACCATGGTTTCGGTGATTCCCGTGAGGTAAACAATTTCGGGCGGAATGGGCACGCCGGGATTTACCAAGGTTTGTAACGTGCCAATGCACGTTCCGCCGAGATAGCGAGCGGCTCCAACCTCGGTTATCGCGCAGGTGTTCGCGGATGCCCCAGTGGTTTCAAGATCGACCACACAGAAAACGACCCCTGAAAGCGGATCGCCGAGGTCATCAAAGGTTTGCTGACGAGTGGCAAGCTGATCCGCAACGCTTCGAGCGGCGCTAGACGCGGCTCGGGTTGGGGCTCGAGTTGTTTGGGTGAGCCGTGACCCGGAAGTATTTTGTTTGGTGCCGTTCGGTTTTGGAACTGTCGGTTTGGAGCTTGTTCGGGCTGTGACCGTTCGTGCCGTGACCCTTCGTGCCGTGCCTGTTCCTGCCGTGGCCGATTGGGTCGTGCCCGTTCGTGCCGTGGCCGTTTGGGTCGTGATGGTTTGTGCGGTGGAGGTGGAAGCGGAACGGCTCGAGGTAAACGCACGCGCGGTAGGCACCGTGAGTCGCGATGCGCCCCGAGGCGGCCACTCAATGGGAGGGGGCTCGTTGGGAATCGTGCGGCTCCGTGCCGAAGATGTGAGAGCCATCGACGGAACTTTAGGCGAACAAAGGTTCGAAGGCAAGAACACTCGTTCGTCGAACGGGCGTACGCCCAGATTGATGTTTCCGTTCGATGTTCCGATTCGGTCCCCGTTTCTGGCCTGATTGGTGCTCGGTTTGGGCGGTTTCTGAATTCTTTTCTGAAAAACTTTGGGAGACCCAGTTTTTTGTCATACCCCCTCCGTAAGTTGATGCCATGGCTTCCTCAACCCCCACGGCACGCTCCACAAGGAGTAACTCCACAGCACGGCTTTCCCTCGTTTCAGTAAACGCCACCACCGAAACCTCCACCGGTGCCGCCAAGTTCGTGCTGTCATGCGATGGCTGCGTGATGGCACAATCAGCGGCCTGTGCCGATTGCGTAGTCACCTACCTTTGCGGTTCGGGCAACTCGGAGTTCGCTGGATCGCCCCGCCACGAACTAAGCCCGGCCGAATTTGCCACCTTAACGAGTTTGCAGGCCGTGGGCATGGCCCCAGCGAATCGTCACCTTGAAGCACACCCATCACACGCCTCGCTGCCACAGCCCGGTCAAACTCGTCATGCTGGTCACGGGGTTCAGGCTCGTCACCTCAGCCTTGTTACCGATCGGGTGTCGGCATGAACTGGATTGGGATTGTCCAAATTGTGTTGATCATCGCTGCCACCGGCATATCGGCCCGTAGCTCCCAACCTGGCGATCGCCCAACAGTGAGTGCAAAGCGGGCTAGCCGATGAACGGCAACGATTTCCTAGGATTTTTTCGGTCTCTTGGCTTTGTGGGAAGTGCTGGAACGATCGGGTTTGTTGTCACCGTGTTGGTGATCCTGGCGTGGGTGCCCGTGCTTCGTGGTAGCAATAGGGCGTGTTGGATTCTCGCCACGGTGCTTTGGAACCGTCAACGATCGAACAACGCACGCAACTCCTTCTGGACATCGGAAGAAATGCTGGATGCGATGCCATTGGAATCGCACGAGCCGAGGTGTTTGGTGAAGCCCGCTCTGAGCTTCAACGTCGCAAAGAGGAGGGCCTCAGCGATGACATGGGATTCACCTACCGCAACATTGTGCGATCGACCGATCCCACAACGGCTCTCCCTAACGCCCGATCCCTCGTGGTTGCCGCAAGACGATATAGACGTGCCGATATGGATGCGCCACAGCTCACCAGCGGCCGAATTGCCCGTTACGCCTGGAGTGACCAATACACGCCCCTGCGAGAAGCGCTTGGCGAAGTCAGCCAAACCCTTCGCTCGTGGGGCTATCGCACCCGCATCCTCGTCGATGACAACGCACTCGTCGATCGTGCGGCCGCCTATAAAGCAGGTCTTGGATGGTTCGGGAAAAATGCCAACCTTCTCCTTCCGGGGCAAGGTTCGTGGTTCGTCCTGGGGTCCCTCGTCACCGATGCGGATTTGCAACCGGCCAGCGAACCGATAGCTGATGGCTGCGGCAGTTGTGTTCGTTGCATCGATGCATGCCCAACCGCTGCCATTGTGGCGCCGGGCGTTGTTGATGCTCGTCGATGCTTGGCGTGGCTGGTGCAGCGTCCTGGGCCGTTCCCAATGGAATTTCGTGAGGCACTCGGTGACCGGATCTACGGCTGCGATGACTGCCAGGAAGTCTGTCCGCCCAATCGCACGTTTGATCGAAAAGAGCCACCCGCTGCACCCGATCTCAATGCCCAACCGTGGACCGAGCTTTGCTCACTCGTGACCGACAGCGACACCCAGCTCCTGGCCCGTCACGGTCGTTTTTACCTGCCAGCCCGTGATCCCAACATTCTTCGTCGCAATGCTCTTCTGGCTCTTGGGAACGTGCTGGCTGATTGGCAATCTGAAGTCCCCCCAGACCCCGCCAAGGTTGAAACGGCAAGCCACGCCCGCCAAGTGATCATTGACGCGTTGCTGCACGAATCACCATTGGTCCGCGGTGCCGCTGCATGGGCTGGCGGGCGCATTGGTGCGCTTGATGCACTGCGTTCCCGGGTCGGCGAAGAACACGAT
>JAYSVF010000037.1:0-2341 GCA_043718695.1 Acidimicrobiia bacterium
CGTTTGTGATTGTGCTTGATGAATTTGGGTACTTGGCAACGTCTGCGCCCGAACTTCCGTCGTTGCTGCAGCGCCTCTTTACTGAGCGGCCTGCCGGTGGATTGCGGGTGATTCTTTGTGGTTCGGCGTTTGCCCAAATGAAGCGATTGCTCAGTCCTGATGCACCATTGCGGGGTCGTCAAAACGTAACTGTACAAATTAATCCGTTCGACTTTCGAACTGCAGCCGATTTTTGGGGATTGCGGTCCAATCCCCAAGCGGCGTTTCGACACCACGCACTAATCGGTGGCACTCCGGCGTACCGGCGGTTCACGACCGATGCCCCGCTCGCCGACGGCGATGTTGACGCCTTCATGATTCGCTACCTTCTCGATCCATCTTCTGTGATGTACGGGGAGGGTCGTTCAGTAGTTTCCGAGGATGATGCGCTCGAAGACAAATCGCTGTATTGGGGAGTGCTGAACGCCGTGGCTGAAGGGGCGAGCCGACGTAGTGAAATTGCCAAGCTACTCAACCGTCCAGACTCCGCGCTCCATGTACCAGTTGAAGCGTTGGTGGCGGCTGCGTTGCTCGAAAGGCGACCGGATCCATTCAATCGTCGTGCTTCAACGCTCATTCTCACCGAGCCTGTTCTGCGAACCGAGCGAATACTGTTGGCGCCGGAGCGGGCGCGCATCGAACGTCGAAGAGGAGCCGATGTCTGGGCCGACGCACAACCGCGACTAGCTCGTCGGGTTTACGGTCCGCACCTTGAATGGATGGCGGCGGAGTGGATGCTGTCCTTTGCGTCAAGTGAGACCGCCGGCGGGGAATTGCGATCAGCCGGTCCTGGAATCATCATGCGGCAGCTGAATCGATCCCAGATTGATGTTGTTGGGGTGGCGCCTGATCGCGACGACGTTGAACGGATTTGCGCCATGGGTGAATGCAAGGCGGGTGCTGAACCAGTGGGCCTGGCCGAGTTGGAAAGACTGGATGCTGAAGTTGTGCTCCTCGGAAAACGGGCGATGCCCTTCACCAAGCGATTGCTCTTCGGCCGCTCCGGCTTTACCGCCGAGCTTCAACGCTTTTCACGAAAGCGTCCCGACGTTGAACTGATCGACCTCCAACGCCTCTACCACGGCAAGTAATGCGTACACGAAAGAAGTAAGCGCACATGGTTCGTTTGCATATGATCGGGAATCGTCGGGCACCGAAAGCTTTGGCGTACTTTCGTTCGCAAGGACACGAGGTGATTGAGCTATCGGCTGCTGACACGCCGGGCACCGTTGCCGCCATTCGGAATGCGATTGTTGCTGACGGGGCTAAGCGGATAGTGGTCGTCGGTGGTGATGGGATGGTGCACGCCGGAGCCAATGCGATTGCTCCGCTCGCAACGGAATACCCCGATGTCGTTCTTGGGATTATTCCTTTGGGATCTGGAAACGATTTCGCGCGTGCGGTTGGGCTTGTGGTCGATGATGAAATGGCGGCTGCGAAAGGTTGTCTCGAACCCGCGAAACCCGTCGATCTTTTGGAGACCTCCTATGGCTGGGTCGCTACGGTGGCCACCTGCGGGTTCCCGGCGCGAGTCAACCGACGTGCAAACAGCATGCGATACCCGAAAGGCTCGCTGAAGTACACCGTGGCCACCATTGCCGTGTTGCCCTCGCTCGGATCTGACGTAATCGAAATGGCCCTAGATGGCGGCGGTTGGACCAAAGCGGATCTCCACCTTTTGGCCGTCGGCAACACCGCCTATTTTGGCGGTGGAATGAAGATCTGCCCTGCTGCGCGCTTCGACGACGGGTTGGCCGAGGTTGTGCAGGTAACAGCGCTCGGGCGATTGGAGGTCTTGCGATTTCTCCCCAGCGTGTTTCCCGGAAAGCACGTGCAGAACAAACGGACCACAGTGGCACGTGCGCGTACTGTCTCGCTTAAAGCCGAATCGAAGGTGGAGCTGTGGGGTGACGGGGAATTTCTTGGTGTGCTGCCCGCAACCGTCGAGCTCCGACCCAACGCGATCCAAGTCGCCGGATTCCGCTGATTTTGGCGGCGATGATGGCTCGACAAGCAGTCGCGCTCGTTCCCTTATCTTGTACAGAAACCCGCTTGCGATCCATGCAGAGCGGCTGAGGTCTGCATGGATCGGTCCGCTGGGGGGGGGTGTATCCGAGGACCTGGTGGACTAGCTGAGTTCGCGAACCCTCGCCGTATCGACGTGCTGCTGGAAGGAAACAACTTTGCCGCCCCGAATGGTCAAGACATGGGCCATTTTCACCGATGCCGGCTCGCCGTTGCTCTTGCGCTTCCATGTGTAGTTTCCAAGCGCAACGACCGTGTCACCTTCGGCTACCAACTG
>JAYSVF010000361.1:0-6254 GCA_043718695.1 Acidimicrobiia bacterium
ATCTGCCCGCTTCAACTTCGTGGCACCAAACAATGGCGCTACCAAAAGCGGGTCAACACGTTGAGCTCCACTCGCCATAACCATCACCGGTTCACCATCGGCCGTGAACACCAAGCTGTTCGCAATGGCACCAACTTCGCAACCGATCGACTCAGCTGCAGCAACCGCAGTAGGAACATCATTCGGAAGAACTCGGTACTCCGGATTGAGCCCTGCAGCCTGAAGGGCTCTTCGAACTGCATCCCGGGCGTTCTCGACGCTCCGAACGTACTCACTCAATCTTTCATTCTCGTTGTCGCTGCTAGGCATGAGCCCAAGATAACGGAGGGAACAGCAACGACTGTAACGAACCGGCTCGTAGCCGATCGTTGTGATCCGAAATACGGTTTCGACCAAAGGACGGCTTTGGAGAAGTTGGCGCGAGCCGAAGCGCCAGACCTGCGAACACTGGGGATCGGTGTGCACTCAGTTGAGGACTCCAGCGTAGGGCGAGGAGGCGACGACTCCACCATAAGACGAAGACTAACGCCCGTTTTTGCGAGTGCACCATCCATCCAGAAATGTCAACTCTCACTTCGATCCACTCTGTTCACCAATGGGTCTCTCCAAAACTAGGAGCGTTTGCAAGAGGCGTTCAAGGTTGGGGAGACCCTTGGCGAGTAGGTTACATTTTCACGCAGTCGTTCTGTAATGGTCCCCGGGAGTCTGTTTTGCCAAGCGTACGTAGTACCGTGTTCGAAGCGGCCCGCCATGTGGAGGTGATCCATCGAAGCGACGTCCTGGTTGTCGGTTCAGGGCCAGGCGGGCTCGCGGCGGCAATTGCTGCGGCACGTGCTGGGGTGGAGGTCGCGCTGGTCGAACGGTTCGGATGCTTCGGTGGCAACATCACGGCCGTAGGAGTCGAAGGTTTTGCCTGGTACCGGCACGAGCAAACGGTAGAAGCTGGAGGCATCGGACGAGAGTTCGAAGACCGAGCAAAGGCAATGGGAGCAGCCGTTCCGGAAAGTCAGTCGCTTTCCTATGAACTGGATTCCGAAGGTTTCAAACTCGTCGCCGATCGACTCGTTCTTGAAGCCGGTATTCATCCAATGCTGCATCGCCAGGTGGTTGCGCCGGTTATGGACGGCGACAGGATCATAGGTGTGATTACTGAATCAAAGGCTGGTCGCGAAGCCATACTTGCCAAGGTCGTGATTGATGCGACCGGTGATGCCGACATCGCCCATCGCTCCGGCGCGCCGACCTACAAAACGCCCGTAGAGCAGATGCAGGCTGCGTCGGTGATGTTTCATTTGGCAGGCGTTGACAAGGTTGCGTTCATGAACGGCGTGCGAGCTGACCCGCAAACCTATGCCGATTGGGCTACGGGGGAGTGGCAAATCGAAACCTCTGGCAAGGAGGACGAGATGTTTTCGCCCTTCTTGGGAAAACCCTTCGCGCAGGCCATACGTGACGGCGTTATTCCGGCTGATTTGAACACTATCGGCGGAACCTGGGGCGCGATGCACGACAGCGGCGAACTCACCTACATGAATTTGGTCCACCTCGCCGAGTGTGATGGAACCGATCCCAACAGCATGACCCGCCACGAAATCGACGGACGCCGACAGGCCATGCACGCGATCGAAGCATTACGTCACTACACGCCCGGCTGTTCAACTGCGCGCCTACGAAACTTCGGAATGACAATCGGGATTCGCGATACCCGCAAGATCGACGCGAATTACAACATGACCGAGCACGACGTTCGCAACGAAGCCCGGTTCGAAGACTCCATCGGCATCTACCCAGAATTCATCGACGGCTACGGTGTGCTAATTCTTCCCACCACCGGAAGGTATATGCACATACCGTATCGTTCGATGCTACCCAAAACGGTGAAAGGCCTTATGGTCGCTGGCCGGGCCATTGGCGGTGACCGAATCGCCCACGCAGCAACCAGAAACATGGCGTGTTGTGCCGTCTCTGGCCAGGGAGCCGGAATCGGTGCAGCTCTAGCAGTCCGTTCGAACCGCGACCCAAGCGACGTATCCATTGACGCAATCCAAGCGGAACTCAAACGCCAAGACGTCCGCTACACGTAGAAACGAACTCCAGTGACTGACGTGCACTTCGGAGGAACCAAAGTGGCGTGGCCGAACGAAGAACCTTCAACCAAAATTTGTGGCGGAAGAGCGAATAGAGGGGGTTGGGCGCTGATCCGGCTACTCAAGGTGGGAGTGGTGGCCTGAATTCGTGACGGAGACAAAAGATGCTGCCAAGGTTGAGGGGCCAGGGCGAGTCCGCGGACCGATCAGGTCGGTTGGGAGTATCACCTGAGGGTTAGATCTGGCCGACGATCTTGTCGAGGAGTTGAGCGGCTTGGTGCGGCTGTTCAAGATGGCAGGGGTGTCCGGAATCCGTAACGGAAACAAACGCTGCGTTGCTTCCAATGCTGTGGGCCATGGCCTCGCCAAGTGCGGTGAATTTGTGGTCTCGATCGCCGGCGGCCACGATCGTTGGTGCGCTTATGGTGTGAAGGGAGTCCCATAGCGATTCTTGCGAGCCAGTCCCATTGAGTCGCAAACTTGACGCCAAACCAGCGACCGTGTTTTGCTGCCGTAATTGCAAATCTCTCGGGTTAACAGGCAATGTGGCAAACAAGGGGTTGCGAAGCCAACGATCCAAAAATGTAGGTACCCCTATGGATTCGAGTTCCTGGGCTAGTAGCTCATCGGCCGTGCGCCGCTCCAAACGCTCCGCTTCAGTTTTTAAACCTGGGGTTGCGCCAAACAACAACAGCCCACGCACCAACTCCGGATACGCACGCGCGATGTGAAGCGCAACGCGGCCGCCCATGGAATAGCCCACGTAAATTGCCGAACCAAACGATTTGGCCACAAGCTCGGCCGTGGTTTCAAGGTTGATTGCAACATCGGCGCTTCTTCCGTGGCCGGGAAGATCGGGAAGGACCACCTCGTAGGGGCTGTCCCTTACTGCGTCTACTGCGTCTACTGCGTGTACTGCGTCTAACGCGTCTAGTGGGCTCAAAGCCGCCGATGCCGCCGATGCGCCCAATGCGCCCAATGCGCCCGATGCCGCCGATGCCCCCAATGTCTTTGATGCCTTGAAAGCAGCCAATGCCTGCACCACGGGATCCCACGATTGAGCCGTTTGTGTGAATCCATGAAGAAAGACCACACGGATACCCTGCCCACGCGTTTCAGTCCACAAGCCTTGGGTTGCGTCGCCGCGCCCGGGCACGTCGCCAGTTCTGGCCCCCGAAAGTTGCGTTGATTCGGCAAGGGCACGCCCCAAACCCTTGGAGGTTGCCGCTGAATCAACCCTTGGTGACATATTTTTGTCGGATTGGGTCACGATTGGGGCCGCAGGCACGCCATCATCGTGTCATGACTCTTCAGCATCTGTCTACGAACAGCCCACAAACGACGGCCACTGAAGCAAACAGAACCACCACGGCAAACAGAGCGCCCGAAACCAATAGAGCAAGTGACGCCATTGCAGCGTTACCAGCACTCAGCGCCTCAGTCACCCCAGCCCAAGTCCAAGCAACGTTTTGTGCGACGATGCTCGATGAGTGGGTGCGCGCTGGAATCACCAGGGCCGTCGTTTCACCCGGATCACGTTCGACCCCGATGGCACTAGCGATTGCTGCAGATCCCCGAATCGAAATGCACGTAATCGTCGACGAGCGATCGGCCTCGTTTCTTGCACTCGGGATGGCTAAGGCAACCGGCGTTGCGGTGATCCTTCTGTGTACGAGCGGCACCGCAGCGGTTGAGTATCACCCAGCCGTGGTTGAGGCCGATCTTGACCATGTACCCCTGGTTGTGTGCACCGCCGACCGGCCCAAGGAACTCCACGGCATCGGCGCCCCGCAAACGGTGGATCAACAACAACTCTACGGACGAAGCGTTCGCCTCTTCCTCGATCTTCCCGTTGCTGAGTTTGCCGTAGCCAGCACGTGGCGTTCCACCGCTTCCCGGATCGCCTTGGCCGCCATGGACGGGCCGATAGGCCCCGGACCCGTGCAGGTGAACTTCGGCTTCCGTGAGCCCCTCGTTGGTGAACCTTTGGCTTTGCCCACAAGCCGTGTCGATGGCGCGCCGTGGCACAGTTCCCTCACGGCCGCCCCGAGTCTTGGCTCCCACGAACTGCGACAGGTAGCTGAACGACTTCGAGGAAAGCGCGGGGTGATTGTTGCCGGTTCCGATTGTGGCGAAGCAGCAGCGATTCACACGCTTGCGGAGAAGCTCGGTTGGCCGGTGCTGGCCGATGCCCGTTCGGGCGCTCGAATCCCTGGCACGCAGACCCTGATTGCCAATGCCGATTCGATGTTACGAAACGAATCGTGGGCACAAAACCACACCGGAAACGTAGCCCTGCGTCTCGGCGCCCCCTGGGCCTCGAAGGTGGTGAACCAATGGCTAGCCCATATGCACGACGATATTCTCGTCGACCCAACCTTTGCCTGGTTCGATCCAAATCGTACGTGTGCATTGCATGTTGCAGCAGATCCGACCGTGCTGTGCCGCGCTCTCACCGCCGATCTCGATGCTCTCAACGCCGACCGTTTCCCTGATAGTGATGCAAACAGCCAGGGACACACCGGTTGGTTAAACGATTGGCGCCGAGCAGAAGCAGCAGCCACCACCGTGCTTCGGGACCGCCTTGACCGTGCCGTAGCGCTTCAGTCCACCACCATCTCTGAACCAGCTTTAGCTCGAGCGCTCGTCCAGAATCTGCCTGCGGGAGCAGCGCTGGTGGTGTCTTCTTCGATGCCGATCCGCGACGTGGAATGGTTCGGTGGTGCACACCCAAACCTGCGAATACTCGCCAATCGTGGTGCCAACGGCATTGATGGTGTTGTCTCAACAGCACTTGGTGTCGCTGCGGTGCACTCGGGTCCAACGGTTTGTCTCATTGGTGATCTGGCCTTCCTGCATGACGTAAGCGCACTGAGCATCGCCGCTCAGAAACGAATCACCGCGACCATCGTGATCGTGGACAACCGGGGTGGGGGAATCTTTGAATTCCTTCCCCAAGCAACCGGCGTGGCCCGCGACCGTTTCGAGCTCCTCTATGGCACCGAACAACAACTCAATCTGGCCGACGTGGCCCGCTCGTTTGGGCTGCCCGTGACCGAAGCTGCGTCAATTGGCGAAGCTCTAGGTGCTGTGCTTAATCCACCGTCAGGAGTGCAAGTGGTACTCGTGCATGCAAACCGTCAAACCAACGTTGATGTTCACCGCGAACTCAACGCCGCCATCGTTGCCGCAATAGACAACTCGTAGTCTGTGTGAGCGGAGGACCTTTGCAGAGATTTCGGCGGAGACCTCAGCTCCATTGCGAGCGCGGGTTGGAATACCGTGTTGCAACTCCCGTTTGGCTGCAGCGAAATCGCGAGAATGAAATCGATCACTAAGTGATTTCGGTGCAGTTCGGCGGGTGCTCCACTCAGATTGCAGTCGCGATCTAGAGGTGAGGTCCAGAACCGCAAGGAACTTTCGCTCGCCTGCACGAACCATTCGTCCGAAATAGGCTCAATCTTGGTGCGACGTGAACATCAACCTCTTAGGGTCGGACGACGGCTGCGAGCAGTGCTTGGAGCTTGAGTTGCGTTTCGGCCAGTTCGGCTTCGGGTTCGGAGTCTCCAACGATGCCGCCACCGGCAAACATACGAGCCCGGTTACCTTCTATGCGCGCAGATCGTAAGCCCACAGCCCATTCACCGTTGCCGGCCGCATCGACCCAGCCAACCGGTCCGGCGTAGGTACCGCGGGGAACGGGCTCCAAATCGGCAATCATCTCCAGCGCCCTCGCCTGCGGGACGCCACCAACGGCCGGAGTGGGGTTGAGCACCGAAACCAATTCCAAGGCCGTCGGCGCAGTACGGTTCACCACATCTGCTGCACGGAGCGAACCGGTGATCAACGTGCCGAGGTGGGAAACGTTGCGAAGCGGAACAATCGATGGAGTCTGCGGCACATCAAGCTCATCGCACAGCGGACGCAACACATCGTCAAGTACATCGATCACCAACAGGTGTTCCCAGCGATCCTTAGCGCTAGCCAATAACCCGGCGGCCAGCTTGGCATCGGTTTCCGGATCACCTGATCGAGCGACGGTTCCAGCTAAGGGATGTGCCCGTAACGACGAGCCTTTGCGGGAAACAAGAAGCTCTGGGCTGGCACCGATAAAGCCCTCAATGGAGAAGACCATGCAGCTGGGAAACAGTGCATGGAGGCGGGCCA
>JAYSVF010000362.1:0-2676 GCA_043718695.1 Acidimicrobiia bacterium
GGCTTTTCGTCATCTTGGGGACTACCAGTGGGCGTTGTGGACACGGGACTCCACATGGTTACGGGTTGCGGCGGGCTGCGGGGAGTTGGGCTTGGCGGACTTGTTCGGCTTGGGCCAGTTCTTGGGAGGCTTGCACTTCGGCTTCCGTGAAGTCCTTCGCAATTGCTTGGAAGCTGGGAGCACCCTGCGGTGGATTATACGTACGCAGATCAAGTAGAGCGCTGTCGAGCTGAACGGTAGCGCCGGGGGTAAGAACAGCTACTTCAACACGGAAGATACAAGCCGGACCGAAGGGGCGAATGAGATTCTTGGGATCGGGAGCAACTTGGCCCTTCGCTACAGAAACTCGTCGCTGCTGAACCCCAACGGGAGTCCAACTATTGCTTACAGAGGTCTTGAACTCGGTTACCTTCGAGCCACAAGGTTCATAGGCGCGCACAGCAATAGCAACCGGTGCTGAAGAGATACTCCGAGCATCAATCGTGAACGTGCCGAGTACCGCCTCAGAAGACAAATCGAGCGGAAGATCCTGAACGATTGACACCGGTGATGCACCAGCCTTCAACACGCCAATCGCACCGCCGTCGCTGGCATCGGGGAGAGGCTGGGTGGTGAACGTCGCCCCATCGGTTCCCTTAGTGAGCTTCCACTGGGGGGCACCCGATTCGAAGCTGGGATCGGCCAGCAACGTGTCAACCAGCGAGGCACGCTCAACTAGGAGTTGGTCGCCCCCATCGGAAACGATCTCCACTCGCATCGAGCAATCCTTGGAAACCTTCGGTGTGAGCGTTACCGCCGCCTCGGTTGTTTGCACCGCGCCGTCTTTAGAAACGATTTCTACATCGAACGACGTTTCAGAACGCTCCTCGCCGCTGGCGCATGCCGTTTGCAGACGCAAAAGCCCTCGCACGTGCACCGAAGATTCCGGGAATGAAGTACTACCCACCTGCACGCTAAACCGATACGAGCGGCCATTCACCGGGGTGAGCGCAACTTCCTGGCGAACAGTGCCGCTCACAATGGCGAAGGACCGCTCGTTGGCGCTCCCGTCAAGCTGACGAATGCTGCTGGCCGAGGACGTTGGCTGCCAGGGGCCATTGATCGGCGCCCGAAACGATGGATCTGCGAGAAGTTCGCTCGGTGTTCGCGGCGCTGGCGCAAGTGCAACGGTTGGATTCAGCGAACCAAGCACAACGAATCCACCAAAGATTGAAACGCCGAGCACTCCACCGGCAACGCTGAGCATCGGCTTGGACAGGCGTTTCATACCGAGGGACCTTTGCCAATGCCATCGGTTTCTGGCGGACCAAAAGGGAACAGCCCGCTGAACGGTGAGACACCCAGATCGCCATTCGCGCCAACCCACGCGCGCTTCAGTAACGGTTTCACGCTAGACCGCCTTTGTGGCTGTGCGGAGCTTCCACCAGCCCAAGTTGGGTGGCAAAGTTTCATGGCTTTTGACGGCGGACGAGAACCAAACCGACAAGTGCACTTACTCCTGTCAGGATGGCCACCAACGCATCGAAACTCCAGGTTTTCGCTTTCGCCACGATTGCTGTGGTTGCCCCTAGCGGGGTTTTCCAGGACTTCGTGGTGCCATCAAGATGCGATTGCAACGTAACGGTGAACGCCTCATTGATGGGCTGGCCAAGTTGTTTGGCAACCTCGGCATCATCAACACCGAGCGCCGAAGTGGAGCCAGTAAGGGCACGTAGTTGGTCGTCGCCTAAAGCGGATAGCCCTGCGGTGAGATCGACGATGCCCACGAGCGACAATTCTGAGCCAAGCAGGTTCGATGATCTGGTTAGATTCAACGTTGAAAAGGGTCCGTCGGCCTTAGTAAGCGAACGAAGTATCGCCGTCGCATCGGTGGTGTTGGAAAAACTGCGCTCAAAGGTAAGCACCGAGTTACCACCCTTAATTGGAACCGGGCCCTTCACCGACCAGCCAGCCGCGCCGAGGTCTTTCACCATGAGCGTGCGGCTATCCACGTTGGCTGCGGCATCGGCATCAAGGGTCGCTTCCACCTTGACCACACCCGCACCCTTGGCCGAAGAGGTCACATCGATAACAACATCAGCCCTACAGCCACTTAAAGCAGCCACCGCGAAAAGGGAGAACACAACGCCAGCCACCCGTCGGCCCAGAGAAGCCTTTGAAACCCACCGGCCCAATTTGACCGAGCGCACGTCTGCCTGCGGATCCAACTGACGACAACCTCCGCTAAGCACCCCGCCACGCTAGCAACGCAAACCGCCTGTCAGTGCTCTGTGCCGAACCGGTTATGAGGCGCACTCCAACTTCAGCAGAGGCACGTCGACCTATCAAACCCCGATTTCACTGGTCGCTAGCAACGGGGCTGAGTAGCTGTTGAATCGGTCAATTGACCAGCTCCCAACCGGTCAAGTGACCGCACTCCAACTCCTGCTGCGGCACGTCGACCCATCAAACCCCGATTCCACCGATCGCCAGTAACTGGGCCGAGTAGCTGCCGAGTTGGGTCAATTGGCCAGCTCCAAACGGGTCAAGTGACCGCACTCCAAAACTCGGGTCGGATAATTGCTCTCCAACCGGCTGAAAGAAGGTCACACCCAATCCCACGAGTTCGGAGCAAAGAAGCCGAGAAATGAAACAGCCCCCGCCGGAGCAGGGGCTGTATCAAGACCAGAAGCGAAC
>JAYSVF010000363.1:0-15520 GCA_043718695.1 Acidimicrobiia bacterium
CACCAAGCGCACCAGCGATGGGAGATACTGTGATCCGATTGTAACCAGGCGTGTGGCGATTGAGGCGATTGAACGTTGTCATCGGCCGACTCTTCTTCTCGGGTCAGTAGGATTTGGGTAGGCCTAAAACCTGCGCGCTTATGAAGTTCAGAACCATTTCTTGGCTGACGGGGGCGATCTTCATGAGGCGTGCTTCTCTCCAGTAGCGCTCCACGTGGTATTCGGTCGCGTACCCAAATCCACCGTGGGTTTGCATGGCCCGGTCAGCGGCAAAGAAGGCAGCTTCAGCGGCCAAATACTTCGCGGTGTTGGCTGCTTCACCACAGGGCAGGTTGTTGTCAAAACGCCACGATGCTTCTCTAACGGCCAACTCGGCGGCGTGGAGTTTCATATGTGCCTCGGCGAGTGGGAAAGCAATGCCTTGGTTTTTGCCGATTGGGCGCCCGAACACCACGCGATCATTGGCGTAGGCGACGGCTTTGTTCATGGCGGCCCGTCCAATTCCGAGTGCTTCTGAGGCAATCAAAATTCGTTCAGGATTGAGCCCGTCGAGGAGGTATTTGAATCCTTGGCCTTCTTCTCCCACACGCCGCGAAACGGGAACTCGCAGTCCGTCGTAGCGAACTTCACACGACACAACCGCGTTGCGACCGAGCTTGGGAATAGCTCGTATGTTCACTTCAGGTTTTTGCAGATTAACGAGGAGCAACGTCATACCGTCGGTTGGTTTTTTGCATTGATCAAGCGGAGTGGTACGCACGAGCAACAGACACATTTCGCAATACAGCGCTTTGGAGGTCCAGACCTTCGCTCCGGTCACGATGTAGTCATCGCCATCACGTACTGCGCGGGTAGTGATGGCTGAAGTATCGGTGCCCGCATCGGGCTCGGTGACGCCGAAGGCCACATGCAGATCGCCGGAGGCCACGCGTGGGAGCACCTCGTTGGTGAGCTCGGGGCTGGCATGACGACGCACCGGTTCCATGCCAAAGATCGATAGGTGCACAGCAGAACAACCGTTCATGGCAGCACCGGAGGCAGCGATCTCTTCCAGCATGATCGATGCTTCGGTGATTCCCTGCCCGCCGCCGCCGAACTCCTCGGGAATGGCGATTCCTACCCAGCCACCTTCGGCCAAACGCTTGTAGAAGTCCCAGGGAAACTCGTGGTCGGTGTCTTTCTTTGACCAGTATTCGTCGTTGAAATCGGCACAGAGACGGCGGATACCGTCACGAATCGCATCGTGATCGGCTGACTGATTGAAATCCATTCCTGCTCCTCAAGCAACACTTGTTTTTGAAATTTTCACAACACCGAACGCAACACAACGCAACACAACGCAAACTACGGCCAAGTCACGGCCAAGCCACGGCCAAGCCACAGCCAAAACCGGCGAACTCTGAGCAGCTAAAGCTATTCGCTAAAGATCCACAAAGCCACCTCGCCAGTTGCCTCACGAAGAACAAGAAGGTGGGTGACCAATCAACTGTTGAAGTAGTTCCCGGCTTCTACCATTAGGACAGCGTTTGTTGGGTCAAAGGTGATCCCGATCGGGTCGCCGCCGGCGTCCACAATATCGAGTTGTTGTTTGAACAATCGACGCACCATGGAGACTCCTCGGTCTGTCGACGAGAGATGTTCCGCTGAGTGGGCCGTGATAGCGCCCTGACCAACCTGGGCTTCGTAGTCGCCAGGAAAACGTTGGTGTTCTTCGTCGGTAAGTTCGAACCATGTTTTTGATTCACCGTAAATTGGCAACCCCTGCGCCGGCGCGTTTTTCGGTTTACGGACCATGGCGTAAACCTTGGTGTGCGTTTCGTCAATTGGCACTGCCCACGAAAGGTTGTTGGTTTTCCCGGTATAGAGAAGCGTGGGGGTTGGGATGACCCGAATGGTGGGAAAGCGAACTTCGGTTACTCGATGAAGCAAGCGGCCATCGGCCATGATCCGGTCGGCCGTCGCCTTGACGCCAGTTTCGGTAGTTTGCCAGTCGATCTCGGGCCAGTTCTGTAAGTCGGGATGAAACTGTGGCCCGCTGATGGCGTTGTGCAAAATGAAAATATGGTACGGGTCCATAGCATTTTCATGCGTTTGAAACCAGTTGCAAGGAGCGACGACTGGCCCACCGAATGCGAAGTGGTCGATGATTACGATCTCTTCGTCCTCGCTGAGGTTTTCGAAAATGTCGTAACGAGGAAACACGGGCTTCTTCTCGGGCGGCCCTAGGTACGCAAAAATCAGACCGTTGTACTCCACGATGGGGAACCAGGGCTGGCGGTAGCTTGCCTTGTTGCGACCGCGTTCGGGCTCGCACGGCTGATCGAGACATTGCCCTTCTGCGTCGAACAGCCAGCCGTGGTAGCAGCACCGGATGCCATCGTCCTCGACCTTGCCATAGAGCAACGATGTTCCACGATGGCAGCAACGTGGCTCGATGAGTCCGGCCGTGCCGTTGTGGTCCCGAAACAGCACGAGGTCTTCGCCAAGCAAGCGAATGACCTTCGGAAGATCGGTTGCCTCATTACTGCGAGCGAATGGATGCCAGTAGCGACGCAGGAGCTCACCGGCCCCTGTTCCCGCGTCCACATCGGTTAAATCATGATCGTGCGCTGGCTGTAGTGAGCGTCCGTAACCCGTGCCGGTGTCCATAGGCCACAGCTTTCCACGGCGAGACCGATTTCGTTTAGCTGCGTCGTTGCTTCCGATCGAGAAGCAAGTCTTTGTGATCGCTTGTACTGTGCGTTGTATGGACTTAAAACTCGCAGGGAAGACGGCATTGGTTACGGGTGGCAGCCGCGGTATTGGCCGTGCAATTGCTAACCAGCTCTCCTCCGAAGGTGTCACGGTGGCGATCGTGGCGCGTGACGAAACGAGGGTGAAATCGGCGGCTGAAGAATTGAGCACCGCGACCGGCGGAAGGGTGATTGGACTAGCGGCCGATATGGGGCATGAGGAAGAGGTCCGAAGCATGATGAACCAAGCAGCTTCGCTAATCGGCCCGATTTCGATTTTGGTGAACAACGCGGCCACTGCTGCGGGTAGGGCACGGCCTCCCGTTCTGGCCGAGATCACCCGAGACAAGCTCATCGCCGAGATTGATGTGAAGGTACTTGGCTATCTGTTCGCGGCGCAGCTTGTTGCCCCGGCAATGGCCGAGGCTGGGTGGGGACGCATCATCAATATCGCCGGGCTTGCTGCACGATCGACTGGTTCGACCATCGGCTCGATTCGTAACGTTGCCGTCGCGGCACTCACGAAGAATCTCGCCGATGAACTTGGGCCCAGCGGCGTGAACGTCACGTGCGTGCATCCAGGTTTGACCCGTACGCGATCGCTTGATGAGGCTACCGATTCCGATGACCGAGCGTTGTTGGCTTCGATCGAGGAACGTGTCGTAAAGGGCAACTCGATTCGTTCGATGATTGACGCGCAGGACATCGCAGCGATTGTCACGTTTCTCGCTTCACCACTAAGCCTTGCCATCAACGGCGATGCCATCATGTGTGGCGGTGGGTCACCGGGGTCGATCTACTACTAACGCTGGGCGGCTGTTGCTGCTTTGACGAAGCACAAACCCGGCTGACGCGTCAAAATAATTTTGGCCGGCTCGACCTCAGCGGTTTCTCAGTCATCTCTGTAACGATCGGCCGTTCGTCCATCGCCACGATACGCTCGGATCATGGATGCCGACCTCGACCATTGGAACTCGGTGTGGAGCTCAAAACACTTCGATGAAGTGAGCTGGTTTGAGCAGGATTCCAGTACGTGAAGTGAACTGGTGCGCCGCGTGTCGGTGCCAACGGATCGGGTGGCGCTAATAGGCGTAGGCGCATCATCATTGGTTCTCGATTTGGTGGCCAGCGGCTACTGCTCGATCGATGCGGTTGATCTTTCCCGTGATGCGCTGAACCAATTGAAGCTAAGGCTTGACCAAGGTCTCGAAAACATCGACGGTGTCGGAAAGGTCGAAGGCATCAACGAGGTTCAAAGTGGAGGCGTGCGATTCGTTGCGTCAGATGTTCGCAACGTGCACTTCGATAGTTTGGTTGACCTCTGGCATGACCGGGCGACTCTGCATTTCCTCAACGATCCACTCGACCAGGCGCAGTACGCCTCACGAGCGGCAGAATCAGTCCGCAGCGGGGGGCACCTGATTGTGGCAACCTTCGGGGCCAATGGGCCCGAACAGTGCAGCGGCCTTCCCGTTACTCGCCATACATCGGATTCCCTGCAAGCGTTGTTTGGGGATTCCTTCGACTTGCTTGATTGTTTCGATGTTGAGCACACCACCCCATGGCGATCAACGCAAGCGTTCACCTACGCCGTATTCAAACGGAAGAGAGCGCGCCAATAGGCACCCTTCGCTGAGGTGGAAGTTTCGTGGCGTCCGGCTGCGCCGTACGTTAAGCATTGTGCTGTGCTTGATGGATCCCTCGCCGATCGGCTCGAGCTCGAAGCACTGAGTGACCTGATTCAGAAGAAGGTCGCGGAATGCTCACTCGGGACAAGAGCGACGGAGGCAGTTACACTCACAGAGTGGACCTCAACCGACGGCGATTGGCACGGGTCTTCTCGGTGGCCGTGGCGGTCATTGGCACAGTGGTGGGCTTAGGACTTGTCATCGTTGCTTCTGGCCGACGAGCGCCGCATAGTCAATCTGGCGAGGGAGTCCCGGGACTGTTGAAAAATCTGGGAGGAGCAGCGCTCGTTGTCTATACGGCGGTTGCTCTCTATGTCGTCGCCATGGTTCGGTTCCGTGGCCAACAACGGCGATCAGCGAGGTCAACGGGGAACCCGGTGGCGGCCATCGCAGCCTTTCTTTTTTTCGTGCTGTTCGTTGTTTTCCTCTTGAGCAAGTATCGCCGCTTAGTCGATCGGGTACTCCCGAACTTGCGTCGCACCACACCGCAAGCGACTCCCGAAAGAGGACTACCCAAGATTGCGGTCGACAAGCCCATCACATGGGGCTATCAACTCGGGTTTGCTCTGGTGCTTCTCATAGTCGTGGTGGCCGTAACGATGACGTTGCGCGCACGCAGGTCCCGAGTCGTTCCTTCGGCGCAAGCTGATCTGCGCACGCGCGTTGCGGTCTCGCTGGAAGATTTGTTGACCGAGCTTGAGCGTGAAGTGGATCCCCGTCGGGCGGTGCTTCTTGCTGACCATGGCATGGAGATGGCGCTGGCTCAACACGGCTTGCCCCGCGCTGCAACCGAGACAGCACAGGAACATGTGCAGAGGGTAGCGACGGAACTTTCCCTTTCTAACTCTGCAGCGCAGACTCTTAACACGTTGTATGGACAGGCACATTTTGGTGCGAACGAAATCACCCCTGATGATCGTCACTCGGCAATTGTTGCGTTGCGATCCGTGCGGAACGAGCTTCGAGAACACCCGTCGGTCAAGGTTGATCTTCGCTAATGCGATTCCTTCGAAACGCTGCGGTTTTGCAATTTGTCGGGGCGACTTTCGTGGTGTTGCTGGTTGGTTTTGTGGCGGTGCTTGCCAAGCCCGAATGGCACGAATTCTTCATCGAAGCGGCAGCCGTTCTGGGGGCGTTGTTTGTAGTTCGAATCATCGCGAGTGGGATGCAAAGGCGATTTTTGCCGGGAAGGTCCTCGCTCTTCGAACGGGCGCTTCACCGCGAATCTTCTTCCCAAAAACCTCCGTCACAGTTACTGGCAGCTATCTCCATGGCCAGCAGCCCGGAGAAGTCAACCTTCGATTTGCTGGCTCTTGCCGTCGACGGTCGTCTTCAGGATCGGCACGGCCTTGGTCTCAACGATGAGGGCGCCCGCGACATTGTTGGACACGAGGTGTATGACCTCCTGCGTTTGGATCGCCGTGCCGGGCCCACTTGGGCGTTAAGAAAACGATCAGGTCGATTGGCGGCCTGCCTCAAATCTCTTTCTAGCGTCGTTCGCCGGTGGTCTGGCGCCAAGTCGCGAGATGCCCGTGATTCCCAGCGTTCTGTGTCCGTAGAACAAGCGCGAATAATCCTCAGTTCTTTGGAGAAACTATGAATGCCAACATCCTTGGAGAATCCCATTTTGCAACCGAAAGCAGTGACCCGATGACGAGCAACTCAGCGATGGTTGACTCGGATATGAGCGACCCGATGACGATTGCGGAAGTTGCGGCAACGGCGGAGGCAGTCATTACCGAGATGGAAAAGGTGGTCATTGGCAAAGGGGAGCAACTGCAGATAATCCTCATGGCGTTCCTGGCGAATGGGCATGTGCTGATCGACGATGTGCCTGGCGTGGCCAAGACTCTGATCGCCCGTTCCTTCTCACAGGTGTTCGGCATGTCATTTGCGCGCTTACAAATGACCCCAGATGTGCTTCCTTCGGACATCACTGGTTCACAGGTTCTCGATGCCGCTCGAAATTTGGTGTTCCGGCCCGGCCCGGTATTTGCCAATCTTCTTCTGGCCGACGAAGTCAACCGAGCTACCCCGAAAGCTCAAGCAGCGCTCCTGGAGGCCATGGAGGAGCGCCAAGTCAGCGTTGATGGGGTTACGCACCAACTTGACCGTCCATTTCTGGTGATCGCCACGCAGAATCCTGTGGAGTTCGAAGGGACCTATCCGTTGCCCGAAGCGCAGCTCGATCGATTTCTGCTTCGTATGAAAATCGGCTACCCGAGTGCCGACGATGAATGGACCATGGTTGAACGTCGACTCGCTCGCGGACAGGATGAGTCGAATTTACAAACCGTAGTGAGTAAAGCCGGGTTACTCCTAGCGCAACGAGGCATTGAGGGCGTGCATGTAAGCGAAGCCGTAGGGAAATACGCGGTTGCGTGTGTCCGATCGACTCGTTCGTTGCCAAATGTTACGGTTGGCTCGAGCCCGCGCGGCACTCTGGCCATCGTGAAGTTGGCGCGAGCTAGGGCGGCTATGGATGGTCGCAGCTTTGTGCTTCCCGATGACGTGAAGGCCGTCGCCTCATCGGCGCTCGCACACCGGGTGATGCTGGCGCCCGAAATGTGGGTCCGCGGTATTGATCCTTCAAGCGTGGTTGCCTCAGCGCTGGCGACGGTGCCAGTTCCGTCGGCGGCCGATGCCATTGGGCCGTCTGTGTAATGGCAAGCGTCCCCGGTGCCGTCACGACACCGACTACACCATCGACTTCGACGCTGACTTCGACGCTGACTTCGGCACTGACTTCGTTACCGACTTCACCATCGAGTGTTCTGCGCGACGATACGAGCCAGTCACTGCGCCCGCTCTTGCGGGCACTCGTGCCGATGGCCATTGCTGGGCTTCTCGCCGGGTTCGCTACTCGACAACCGGCGCTTGTTGCTTTGGCCGCGCCTGCGACCGCGTTGATCACCGTTGCGCTCATTCGAAGAACGTTTCTCGTGAGCCCCGCTGCGCCGAGTACCCCGTCGGGTTCGAGTCTTCCTGTGGCGGGGGAATCCTCTTTTGGTGATGCGCAAGTTCAGCAACCGCGCATGTCGTCGGGCTCGATTGTGTTTCCAAACGTTGAGTTGGAGCTTTCCTCGCCGAGGGTGTCGGCAGGAGACGAAATCGAAGTTTCCGTTACGCTGCGATCCCCGGTGGGTGTTCCCCGCTGTGACGTTGCCGTCACCTTGCCTGCGGGTGTTGAGATCAGCGATGGGTCGGCCGTTTTAGCAATGACGCTAGAGGCAGACGAACCGTTCGTGTATCGGTTTAGGGCTCGCACGAGTTCGCCTGGGCTAGCAATTTTCGGACCCGTTGTTGTACGGATCGACGATCGAAGCGGACTGTTTCGCGCGGAACAGATTTGCCGGGGCCCGGTTGCGTTGAAAGTTGTGGCCCGACAAGACGTCTTACAAACCCTGCTGCGCGCCGTAGTTCACGGAATGCATGTCGGGGAACAGATCTCTCATCTTCGTGGAGATGGGTTTGAGTTCGCTGATATGCGCGCCTATGTTGCTGGGGATTCGGCCAAACGGATCCATTGGCGGGCGTCGGCTCGAACCGAGGATCCAGTCGTCATCGAGCGTCGTTTAGACCGGAATCAGGATGTGCTGGTTGTTCTCGACGCCCACGTAAACCTTGAGCTCGCCTCGGGTCACTCGTCTCTAGCTCGTTCGATGGAAGCCTGCGTGACGATTGCCGGCGCACACCTTGGTGCTCGCGACCGGGTGGGTTTTGTCGGGCTTGGAAGCGTGGTGTCGTGGGTTGTGCCTGGTACCGGACAACTACAAAAGTTCCGGATCCTTGATGCCATCTCATCGGTGTCAACCACCGGCGAAGGAATCGGGCGGCGGGTCTCGGCGGTGCCCATGGTGGCTCGTCCACGGCGTTCACTTGTTGTGGTGGTTACCCCGTTAGTCGATGCCCGATCAACGGAGATGATTCGAGATCTACAGGCCCACCGTCACGATGTGTGTGTGGTGGTTGTTGCACCATTCGACTTCATGGCCAGTACCGGTTTCGGTCGGGCTGAGCGCGACATCACCTTGAAACTTTGGCAACTGCTCCATAATGAGGAACGGCGAAAGCTGTCCGCACAGGGCACCGCAGTGGTGCTGTGGGCCAATGACAAGCCGGTTGAATTAGCGGTTCGGGAGGTGATGGCATGGAGGCAGAAGCTCCGAGTCGGGCGGCGGCAGATGGTCTAACCGAGCGCACATTCAGCCGCGTCCTTTCGGTAAGTGCCGTAGCAATTGTGGTTGCTGGAGTGGTCACCGCGGTGGTATCTACTGGCGCGAGTGTTGCAGCCAAGAATCTCGGTGTGATGTTCAGCGTTGTATCAGGGGTCGCTCTCATCGTGTTTGGATTTTTGGGCAGAGGCTCGCTGGTCTTCCCCGTATGGTTGTTGGCAGTCCTAAGCGCGCTGTGCAGTGTTTCTTCCGATGGCGAGTCGAGTGGCGTTACGGATGGGTCTTCACGGGTCCTGCGTGCCGGGCTGCTTGGCTTGGCTATCGTCGCTGCCGCGGTTGCATCCCAATACGCTTCGGATCGCCGATTCGCGACTCCGATCGCACCAGGCCAACGGCAGATGAGCGCGCTGACTTTGATCATGCAACTTGGTTCCGCGACCCTAGGTCTGGTGTCGGTTCTTGCCGCTTTTGCCGGTGATGAGCGCGTGGCCTATGGGTGGTTCTTCGCCGGTGCCGCCGGGCTTTTTAGTCTGCTTGGGTTGGTTGCGCTAGGCCTTCGCCGACCGTAGCTTTCGGTAGCACCGATCCACGGACCGGCTTCTCTGACTCGATACCGTAGAGCGCTGACAGGGACTCGTTGGCAGTGTGATGTTTCGCCTGTACCTTGCTTCGATGGCCCGGCTGCATCGGTCGGCGCCTGATCGGGGGTTGATCGGGGATGGCAAAACGTGCCCGCGTTCTGGTTTCTTCAACCTAGCGGTGAGAGCATGGGGCATGACCGATTCCGCTTCGATGCTTGCTCCTTACCGCGTGCTTGATTTGACGGATTCGCGGGCGGAACTTGCCGGTTTCATCTTCGCGGGATTCGGAGCAGATGTCCTGAAGATCGAGCCTCCAGATGGGGTGGATTCGCGGCCCAATGATCTGCGCTTCCATGCTTACAACCGCGGTAAGCGCAGCGTGGTCATTGATCTCGAAACCGAAACCGGACGAAACGAGTTTCTGCGGCTGGTAGCAACTGCCGATTTTGTGGTTGAGAACGCGGGCCCTCAAATGATGGATCGCATGGGTATTGGCTTTGAGGAAATGCGAGCCGTGCGGCCCGACATTGTGCATGTGGCCATTTCGCCGTTCGGGCAAACTGGGCCATACGCGCACCATCACGCGACCGACCTTACCCTTGCCGCGATGGGTGGTTCGATGGCGCTCAACGGGGATAGTGACCGACGCCCGGTACGCATTACTGTGCCCCAAAACTGGCATCATGCGGCTGCGGAAAGTGTCGTAGGCGCGCTTACGGCGCATTATTTACGAGTAGCAACCGGAGAGGCACAATTCGTTGATGTATCGGTGCAAGCTGCGGTGTTTTGGACAGGTCTGCAAGCCATGATTGCCCACCCGATCCAAAGTAAAAACATCGAACGCAACGGCACGGTCTTGCAACTCACGACCCTTGTTACCGAGCTCGTCTACCCCTGTGCCGACGGTGAAGTGTGTCTAATAGCGACGGGCCCAACCTTGCGCGGACTCTTGCCGTGGATGGTCGAGAGTGGTGCGGTAACCCAAGCGTGGGCTGCTCAGGAAAATTGGGACACCTATGAGGTGCGCCTTCTGAGCGCCGAGTCGATAGTTGTTTCTTACGATGAGCTTCGCGCCGCAATTACGACCTTCCTTCGCCAATTCACCAAGGCCGAACTCTTCACACGCGGAATTCGCGATGGCATGACGATCGCCCCGGTGAACACGGCCGCCGATGTGTTGGAGTTCGAACAACTCCAACAACGCGGGTACTGGCGTGATCTCGCCATTGATGATCGCACGCTGCAAACTGCAGGACCATTCGTGAAGGCATCGTCGACTCCGATTCGTTGGGATCGACCTGCGCCACGACTGGGTGAGCACACTGCCGAAGTGTTTGCTGCTCTCGACGCCGCGCCCAGAGGAGCAACGGGTTCGGCGGTTCGAGGTGCAGTTCAAGTTGTCGTTGAACATGACGTTGAAGGCGTCGTTGAAAGCATCGCTGAAGGTGAAGGTTACGTTGAAGTTGATATCGAACAAGTCGTTGAAGATGACGTTGTGCACTCCGCGAATCGGGTGCCTGCCGAGCCCCGCCGACGACTACCGCTCGAAGGCCTGAAGGTGGCTGATTTTTCGTGGATTGGTGTCGGCCCTATCACCGCGAAAGTGCTTGCCGACCATGGCGCCACCGTTGTTCATATCGAGACCGAAGCACCCGTTGATCGTCTGCGGATGGTGGGTCCCTTTAAGGACAACATCGTCGGGATCAATCGTTGCCAGTTCTTCGGCGCGTTCAACACCTCGAAACTGTCGATCAACATTCGGCTCAAAGAAGCAGGTGGTCTGGCCATTGCACACTCGCTCCTCCAATGGTGCGACGTCGCGCTCGATTCGTTCACCGCAGGAACTATGAACGGGCTCGGCCTTGGTTACGAAGTGGCTCGCGAACTTAACCCCAGCATCATCATGGCCACGACCTGTCTACTCGGACAGACAGGTCATGCTGCAAGGGTCTCCGGCTACGGCTATCACGCTGCTGCCGTGAGCGGTTTTTATGAGATCACTGGATGGGACGATCGCTCACCGGGCGGGCCGTTCAACGCCTATACCGACACCGTTGCACCACGGTTTCTTGCATCCACTTTGATGGCTGCGCTCGATCATCGACGCCGAACCGGTGAGGGGCAGTTCATCGATCAAGCCCAGATGGAATCGGCACTGCACTTCATCGCACCCGAACTACTTGAAGTTCAACGCAGCGGCAAAAGTCCTCGCCGCAGCGGCAACTACGCACCCGGTGCGTTTCCTCATGACGCCTATGCCTGCGCCGGTGACGATCAGTGGTGCGCCATTGCTATCGAGACCGACCAGCAGTGGCATGCCCTGTGCGGCTTGCTTGGCAACCCCACTTGGATAACCACAACGATGGACACGATCGACGGACGTCGCGCCGCAGGTGAACTCATCGATCACGAGCTCAACAAGTTCACCCAAACCTATGAACCACGCGCGCTTATGGATTTGTTACAGGCATCAGGCGTCCCCGCTGGAATGGTGCAGCGATCCAGCGATCATCAACTCGATCCCCAACTAGCGCACCGCTCGTTCTTCCGGCACCTTGAACATCCTGAAATGGGTGTCGTCCCCTACGAAGGTCACCAATACAAAATCTCCGGCTACGACAACGGACCTCGCTTCCCCGCCCCCTGCATTGGTGAGCACACCTACGAAGTCCTCAAATCAATCTTGAACTTCACCGATGACCAAATCGCCGACGCCTACGCCTCCGGCTCCTGCGGGTAACCAGGCCTCCAGAACGTGTCCAATCTGGTCGGCTCTCGGTTGCTGCTGAATCCCGGTGAGCCCAAAACCGCGAAGGATTTGGCGACGAGGCCCTTGTTGACGAGTTGTCGATACCTATTTCCCGCCGGAACCTAGCTGTCACGGTAGCTGACCTGTCGCAATGCAGCGATCACCTCGGTGCTGGGTAGAATTGTCATAACCCCTCTTCATACTGAAAAGCATGAGTTCTATGACCGCCACGCTCCTTAAATCGGATGAGTACATCGCTACTGGTGACACGCGGCCCCGCTGGACTCAGCTCGTCAACGGAGAGGTCATCGTGAACAACCCAACGATCAGGCACCAAAAGATCGTCAGCAGAATCCATTTCCAGCTCATGCTATGGATGGAAGCAGAACTCGGCCGTGGTCAATCACCCGGTCAGATCGACGTGAAGATCGATGACGACAACGTCTTTTCACCCGATGTGTTGTGGATTTCTGAAGGCCGCCTGCCCGGTGACGGAACACATTTCAGCGAGGCACCCGACCTTGTCGTAGAAGTTCGCTCACCGTCGACATGGCGGTACGACACCACGGTGAAGTTCCGAAAATATGAGTCGATCGGTGTAGGCGAAGTGTGGTTGGTCGACACCGCAGCAGAGACCGTCCTCGTGTTTCGGCGATCGAAGCCCACTGAACCCGATTTCGATGTGGCCTTGGAACTCGGCATTGACGAAATCTTGATCTCGCCGCTGCTAGTGGATTTCGCGCTGCACATCGGGAATCTCTTTGACCGCTGAAACTTAAACGGCCACTTCGAGCCTTGATGGCATCGTTAGCGAGAACGCTTAGCTGGGGTGAAGCTCACCGGCAGAGTTGTGGGGCCAAAGATGAAGTTCGACTGCATCCACTTTGGATCACCCGCTGGTTCAAGGTCGGGCATGCGAGTAATGATCTCGCGTAGCAACGCCGTGATCTCGAGGCGGGCTAGGTGGGAACCGAGACAGAAATGCGGGCCGTCACCACCGAAAGCCACATGCGGATTCACGGTGCGAGTGATATCAAATCGGTCCGGGTCCTGGACACAGGCTAAGTCTCGATTCGCGGCGCCGTAATACATGACCACCTTGTCACCCTCGGAAATCACATTCCCATGAAGCACCGTGTCGCGGGTAGTTGTGCGTCGCATGTGAATCACCGGGCTTACCCAGCGCAGCAACTCATCGACCGCTGTGGGAAGCACTTGATCGGTATGTGAACGGAATACTGCGAGTTGTTCGGGGTGTGCGAACAATGCGTGCATTCCGCCTCCCACCAAGTTCCGTGTGGTGTCACCTCCCGCGTCGATGAGCAACAGAAACCACAAGAAGAAGTCGAGCTCGTCGATTGGCCGCTCATCGATCGCACCGTTGGCAAGCAACGAAGCCAAATCATCGGCCGGGTTGGCGCGTTTATCGGCGAACACCTTTTGCGAGTACGTGAACATGCGTATATACGCGGCCTGTTGTGCTTCGATGCCTACTGCCTCGGTGCTTGAGTGCAACGCCTCAGTCGCGTAGTATAAGTCGCGACCATCCGCTAGCGGGATACCAAGCATCTCGGCGATCACAAAGCTAGGCATCTCGCCAGCTAAATCGCTCACTAGGTCAGCGGTACCTCGTTCGATAACTTCGTCGACAATCTGAGCGGCGAGTTGTTGCAATCGCGGCACGAGAGCCGAGACCGCGCGCGGGGTGAAATCCCGACTGATCAGCCGACGCATGCGGGTGTGCAGCGGTGGGTCGGTCATCAGCATCATGACGTGGTCACCAGCTTCGGCCGTTCGTTGCGGATCGGGATCGGCAATCATGATGGTCGGCCGCGACGAGAACGTCTCCGCGTCGCGTCCAATAGCCTTCACGTCATCGAAGCGGGTAATGGCCCAGAAACCGGAGCCATTCGGTTCCTCATGTCGGTGCACAGGATCGTTTGCTCGCAGCCAGGCGAACTGATCGTGCGGTTGCGAACCAGCAAAGCTGGCGACGTTGAGTAGATCGATCTTCACGAGTTCCCACACTAGGAGACTGGCGAACAATTGCGACTGGATTGCTCGTCTCGCTCAGTTTTCGCAGTTCGTCACTTGTAGGTTGCATTGTCACCACTCTCCTCAACACCGATTCCGGTGAAACGTCGAGTGAATTTCCCATCGTCATTGAAGGGAATTAAAGGACGAATTCTGTTTACGCGATTAAGCCAACTTTCTCGCGACTTACCAATGATCCGCGAGGTATTAGGAATGGACCGGTACGATCGTTACCACCACCATCGCTCCCGTTGCGAACTCCTACCCCCTGCGAGACCACCATGCATTCCACCACCGGAGTGACCGCTACCTTGCCCAAGGATTCTGGTCGCATTTCCAAGCCGAATATGTCCGTGTCTGAACCATCTGTACACACATCATCAGTTCGCTTATCTCCTAAAGCGCAACGAATCAGTCCTGAGCCCATTATCGCCTACGGCAGTGTGGAGGGATATGGAGCTGTTTTCAATGCTGGGGTCATCGAGCATGAAGGCACGTATCATCTCTTCGCTCGTGGAATTCGTGATGGGTACCGACGTAACCAGGGCGAAGGGGCTCGTTTCCTGGACTACGTCAGCGATGTGCTGGTCTTTACCTCGTCGAACGGGGTGAACTATCAGTTCCAGCAGGTGCTAGCTCGAAGTAGTGACGAATGGATCCACGCGGTGGAAGACCCCCGTGTCCAGTGGGTCACCAGCGGAGGCACCGCGCACGCCGTGATGACCTACACGAACCTTCCGCACCCTTCAACGGGTGAACCGTGGCGAGTGGGAGCCCACCGGCTGACCTTCGATGGGCAACAATTCGCGCTTGACCACGCCAGCGGTCGCGTACTCGGAGCTGTGGGTGTTCACGACAAGGATGCGGTGGTGTTCAATCTTCGCAGCGGCAGAGTGGCGCTCATCCATCGAGTGCATCCAAACATCCAGGTCGCCGTGTTTGACGATCTCGAACATTTGTGGTCGGCAGATGAAACCTATTGGGACGCACACATGCGTGACCTTGATCAACACACGATCATTGCCTCATCGGTGCGGGTCAGCGGCGTTGGAGCAGGTGCACCTCCAGTGCCCACCGATGAAGGGCTGCTGCTCTTCTACCACGAGCGGCTCACAACCGGCACGTACACAATGAACGTGGCGTTGCTTGATCACGATACCGGACGGGTACTTTCGGTGCTTCCTGAACCGATTCTCGTGCCCGAACTTCCCTGGGAGCTCGTTGGCGATGTCGATGACGTGGTCTTCGTGGGCGGTGCAGTGGCGCGGCCTGATGGCACGATCTACCTGACCTATGGCGCTGCTGACCGCTGTGTTGGCGCTGCGGTAATTTCTACTGCCGAGTTGCTTGGATCATTGAGGGAAGTGGCAAGTCCAAACGGATTAGTTGGCTGAGCCTACCAATGGACAAGGTGAGAGCGCCTGGGTTGCGGTTCGGATCGCTCAAACACCGTTTCGACCAAGACCGACATGAGTGTTCCTGCAGGGCTAGCCATGAGCGTCTTCGTGGTGGCGATCAACCGATGCCGACAACGGGTTTCCAGCTTCGCCATTGAGAAGCT
>JAYSVF010000364.1:0-36394 GCA_043718695.1 Acidimicrobiia bacterium
ATCCCTCCACCGCCGGCACCTAAGGCGGGACGACGGGTTTCCGTGTCGATGCGCAGGCCCATCACGGTGTTGATCAGGGTAAGGGCGTTGGCTCCCGCTGCGAGTGCTGCGCCGGCGATATCGACCACTGAGGTGACGTTGGGGCTGAGCTTGGCCCAAATGGGGAACGCTTCGCCGATCTCTTGCTTTACCGCGCCGATCACTGCGGTGGTTCCTGATTCGGTGTGGGCAAACATGTGGCGGCGGTCTTCGATGTTGGGGCAGCTGACGTTCACTTCAACAGCCGTGATTCCTTCAAGCCCCCGCAGCTTCGATGCTACGAGTGCATACGATTCGATGGTGAAACCCCAAATGCTGATGACGATCCGAGCATTTGCCGCACGGAGTTGGGGAAGATCGTGGGCGATCCAGTGGTCGATTCCAGCGTTTTGCAATCCGACGCTGTTCATCATGCCCGCAGCGATTTCGGTAACGCGTGGTGCCGGGTTGCCCGCCCAAGCTTCTGCTGAGAGTGACTTCACTACAACTGCACCAAGTTCATCGAGATTGAAATAGGCGTTGAGTTCAGCCCCGTGGCCCGCGGTGCCTGCTGCGGTGAGTATTGGGTTGGGAAGCGTGACTGATCCAACCGTCACCCGCTCGTTTACGGGCGCCCCTGTTGTGCTCGATTGCTTGAGCTTCGACCAAAACGACACTGTTGGCTCGCTTACGCGGTCTTGGTATTCGGGTTGCTCGGCGCGCTGATGGTGATACCCAGGTGGGCTTGAAGGCTCTTCACCGCAAACGGTTTGTTAGCCCAGTCATCGATTCCGGTCACCGTGGCTAGGGCCGCCGCAATCGTGGTGTGGACGGGCACCTTGTTGATGGTGCAGGCCCTGCGAATATCGGCACCATCGGAATAGGCCCCGCTCCCTCGTGGCGTGTTGATGACCAAAGTGATAGTGCCGTTCTCGATGAGATCAACCGCGGATGGATCACCGTTGCTCAGTGGGTCGCTGAGTTTGCGGACGACCACGGAAACTGCAATGTCCCGGCTTCGCAAGTAGTCGGCGGTTCCAGCGGTGGCAGCAATGTGCAAGCCCGCGTTGAGCAGTGGTTTGGCAATTCGTACTGCTGAGGCTTTGTCACGGTCGGCGAGCGAAAGGAACACGGTGCCCGTCGAAGGCAAACCGTTGGAGGCCGCCAATTGGCTTTTGGCATAGGCCAGACCAAAGCTGCGGTCGATGCCCATGACTTCGCCGGTTGAGCGCATTTCAGGGCCGAGCACCGGATCAACTTCAGGGAAACGATTGAACGGCAGTACGGCTTCTTTGACTGAAACGTGACCGGCGATTACTGGCTCGGTCAGCAAACCTTCGATGCGCAGTTCAGCCAACGTGGAACCAGTCATGACCCGGCTAGCCACCATGGCTAAGGGAACGCCAGTGGCTTTGGCTACGAAGGGAACGGTTCGCGAAGCACGGGGGTTCGCTTCGATGACGTACACGTGACCGTCCTGCACGGCAAACTGCACATTGATAAGTCCACGTACATCCAGTTCTTTCGCAATCAGTTTTGTTGCTATCTCAAGTTCACTGATAACAAGCGCGCTTAGTGATTGTGGTGGAAGCACACAGGCGCTGTCACCAGAGTGCACGCCAGCCTGTTCCACGTGTTCCATGATGCCGCCGATAATGACTTCGCCCGTGGCATCACGAATGGCATCCACATCGACTTCTACTGCGTCATCAAGAAAGCGATCGATGAGTACCGGACGTTCTGCTGAGAGTCCGCCCTCTTTACCCAGTGAGCCATCCGCAGCGAGATCGGCCATAGCTTGGCGCAAACCAGGTTCATCGTGGACGATCTTCATGGCCCGTCCGCCCAACACATACGACGGGCGAATCAGTACGGGGTACCCAACCTTGTTAGCCATGGCCACGGCATCATCGGGCTCAACGGCAGTACCGCCCGGAGGCTGCTCGATACCAATGCGGTTACACAGCGCGTTCCAGAGTTCCCGATCCTCGGCAGCGTCGATCGAAGCGGGTGAGGTTCCCGCCACCAATTCCCGAGGCAGCACTCCGGCAAGCTTCAGCGGGGTCTGACCGCCAAGGCTCACAACAATAAACTCGGGCTTCTCCGCTTCGACGACATTCATCACGTCTTCGTAGGTGAGCGGTTCAAAGTACAGCCGGTCAGAAGTGTCGTAATCGGTGGAAACCGTTTCGGGGTTGCAGTTGACCATGATGGTTTCAAACCCGGCATCGCGAAGCGCGTAGGAAGCGTGCACGCAGCAGTAATCGAACTCAATACCTTGACCGATCCGGTTTGGCCCCGAACCCAAGATGACTACTTTGCGACGATCAGAGAACGCCACTTCATCGGTGTCTTCATAGGTTGAGTAGTGATACGGCGTGGCACTGGCAAATTCCGCGGCACAGGTGTCGACGGTTTTGAACGTGGCTCGCACGCCTTTTTCGAGACGTGTTGCTCGGACCTCTGCTTCAGCACACCTCCACAGGTAGGCCAGCTGCGCGTCACCAAACCCGAACCGCTTTGCCCTGCGCCACTGGGCTTTGGTAAGCACGCTTGGTGATCCCAACGCCACCAGCTCGTGACGTTCTTCAACGATTTGCGACATTTGATCAAGGAACCACGTATCAATCTGATTGGTTTCATACAGCGTTTCGATACTGATGCCACGACGCAACGCTTCGCCAACCAGGAACAAACGCTCCGGGGTGGGAATAGCGGTTTGGGCCAGCACTTCATCATCTGATAAGTGCGCGTAGTTTTGTTCGCCTGGATCACCATTGAGACCGAGGCGGCCCTGCTCCAGTGAACGCAGACCTTTTTGTAGTGATTCGGTAAACGTACGGCCGATGGACATAACTTCGCCCACCGATTGCATACGGGTACCCAAAACTCCTGATGAGCCTGGGAGCTTTTCGAAGGCCCAGCGAGGAATCTTGGTGACCACGTAGTCAATGGTCGGCTCGAAGCAGGCCAACGTGGTTTTGGTAATGTCGTTGGGGATCTCGTCGAGCGTGTAGCCAACGGCTAAGCGCGCAGCGATTTTGGCAATCGGGAATCCGGTCGCTTTCGAGGCCAAGGCGCTGGAACGAGAAACTCGCGGATTCATCTCGATAACGACCAGATCACCGTTTTCGGGATTGACCGCGAACTGCACATTCGAACCACCGGTCTCCACGCCAACTCTGCGGATACAGGCAAAGGCCATATCGCGCATGTTTTGGTATTCAACGTCGGTCAACGTTTGTGCCGGTGCGACGGTGATCGAATCCCCAGTGTGCACGCCCATCGGGTCAACGTTTTCAATCGAACAGATGATGATGCAGTTATCGGCGGTGTCACGAATGACTTCGAGTTCGTATTCTTTCCAGCCAGCGATAGAACGCTCAACCAGAATTTCGCTGATCGGGCTGGCTGCTAAACCTTCGGTGGCCAGCTCGCGGAACCGGTCCATGTCATGCGCGATTCCCGTTCCGGCGCCACCGAGGATGTAGCTAGGGCGGATGATGATCGGGAATCCAATGGCCTCGGCAACAGCGACCGCTTCATCGAGACTGTGGGCAAAATCGGATTGGGGAACGGCGAGACCAATTTCGGTCATAGCCTCTTTGAATCGCTCACGGTTCTCGGCCGTTTCTATCGCTTCAGGGCGAGCGCCGATCATTTCCACGCCGTACTTTTCCAGCACGCCGCGCTTGTTGAGTTCCATGGCCAAATTGAGTGCGGTTTGTCCGCCCACGGTTGGCAGGAGCGCATCAGGGCGTTCGAGGGCGATGATCGATTCGAGGATGTCGGCATCGAGCGGTTCGATATAGGTGGCATCAGCGAACGATGGATCCGTCATGATGGTGGCCGGGTTGGAGTTGGCCAGGATGACCCGGTAACCCTCTTCTTTGAGGACACGACAGGCTTGAGTGCCGGAGTAATCGAACTCACAGGCCTGGCCGATAACGATGGGGCCGGAGCCGATGAGCAGAATCGACTTGATGTCGGTGCGCTTAGGCATCAGGCCACGCTTCCTAGGTTGTGTCCGATGTTTCCGGTGTTGAGAATCAGGTTGAGGGCTTTGGCCGCAGCAGCCGCACCATTTTTGTTGACCTTGGTCATAAGCGCGCAGAAGTCATCAAAGAGATACGTTGATTCGTGCGGACCGGGCCCTGCTTCGGGATGGTGTTGCACACTGAAGGCTGGAAGATCTCGACTGGCGATACCTTCGATCACCCCATCGTTGAGGTTCACGTGCGTGACGTCGCTGTTCGCCAGCGATCCTTCGGCCACGGCGAAGTTGTGGTTTTGGCTGGTGATTTCCACTCGACCGGTAGCCATGTGTTTTACAGGGTGGTTGCCACCATGGTGACCAAACGGAAGCTTAAAGGTGGTGCCGCCTAGTGCGGTCGAAAGCAACTGGTGGCCGAGACAGATCCCGAAGATGGGCACCTGGTTCAGCAGCGCTTTGATTTCCTGCACGGCATAGTCACAAACCACCGGATCACCGGGGCCATTGGACAGGAAGATACCGTGGGGTTCATAGGCAAGCACATCATCAGAGCGCATATGTCCAGGTACAACGGTAACGGTGGCGATCTTGGCCAGGTGACGCAGAATGTTTCGCTTGATGCCGTAGTCATAGGCCACTACCCGCAGCGGACCATCACCAAACGTATACGGCGCATCGGTGGTCACAAACTTCACGAGATCCACGCCATCGGTTCCGGGCTCGGCTTTGGCGGCAGCCTTCAGCACCTCGAGCGAGGCTGTTCCAAACGCACCAGGCATAGCCCCCGATTCACGAATATGGCGGGTAAGCCGACGGGTGTCGATCCCGGCAATTCCCGGCAGCTGCCAGTGTTCTAGCGCTTCAGCCAAGCTCGATTCGGCTCGCCAGTTACTGGTTCTGCGGCTTAATTCACGAACAATCACACCTCGACAAAACGTGCCGCGGCTTTCGTTGTCGGTGGCGTTGATGCCGTAGTTGCCGATATGGGGATAGGTAAACGTGATGATCTGCCCGGCATAGGAAGGATCGGTAATGACCTCCTGGTAGCCGCTCATCACGGTGTTGAACACCACTTCGCCCGTGGCAATCCCGCTGGGAGGCTGATACCCAATTGCTTCGCCTTCAAACACTTCGCCATCGGACAGCACGAGAAGTGCCTCGGTGATCTTGTTGCTGCTCATTTCATAGCTCCGAAAGTGTCTGAGACGGTGGTGCCGACGATAAGACGCACCGCAGACACCGTTGATCTTGCAGCGCGAATCGTGGTCTTGAGCTGAGTCGAGTTCTTCATTGTGCTGCCTTGTGGGTTTTGAGAGTTACGTTCAATTGTGTGTGCACATATCGTGTGCACACATCGTGTTGAAGATGGTGGTTGTCGAGAACTTCAACCCGATGGGTTCGGAGTGTGGCTAGATCCATCATCGTTGAGCTGTTCCGTTGGCGACCGTGGCAATACCGTTCCAAACCGTGTGCCGCACCACACCGTTTACGGTTCGCCCAGCAAACGGGGTGTTCCGCGCCTTGCTGGCCAGCTGGTGCGCATCAACGGTCCACGTAGCCAGCGGATCAACCACGCACACGTTGGCAGGTCGACCGATCGCCAGACGACCGTGCACGTCGGTAATTTGGGCAATGCGTGCAGGGCCACCTGACAGCAAGGAGAAAACTCGTTCAATCGGCAATCCAAGTTCGGTTATGGCCAATGCCAGGGCGGTTTGGAGGCCGAGCATTCCGGGGGGCGCATCGAGCATGGAACGCTCTTTTGTCTCGGCGGTGTGGGGCGCGTGATCGGTAGCGATGGCGTCGATAGTTCCGTCGGCCAATCCGAGCTTCACGGCCGCCACATCAGCATCAGTGCGCAGTGGCGGGTGCACTTTAAACACGGTGTCGTAACCGGCGAGGGCCGCATCGGTGAGGGTGAAGTGGTGCGGCGCGGCTTCGGCACTTACCTTGAGGCCCTCGGCTTTAGCTCGGCGAATTAGCTCAACCGAACCAGCAGTGGACATATGCAAAAAGTGAACCGGCGCACCGGTTCGGCGGCTCAGCGCAATGTCGCGAGCAACCATCAGTTCTTCGGCCTCGGCGGGCTGACCGGGCAAACCGAGCCGAGAAGACCACGCACCTTCGTGCATCACTCCCCCTTCGCTCAATGCCGCATCCTCGCAATGCTGCGCCAGCGTCACACCAATTACGCTGGCGTATTCAAGCGCCCTGCGCATCAACCGATTGTTCTGCACACCAGCGCCGTCATCAGTAAAGATACGTACACCTAGCGCCGCCATCTCATCCATCGGGGCCAGCAACTCACCTTTGCGTCCGACGGTGATCGCCCCGGCCACGTGCACATCAACCAAGCCAGCTTTGACGCCAAGTTGCAATACTTGGTTGACCACCGCTGCAGAGTCGATCGGCGGATCGGTATTGGGCATGGCCAGGATCGCCGTGTAACCACCGAGCGCTGCGGCCCGGGATCCGGTTTCGACGGTTTCTGCCGCTTCGTTGCCAGGTTCACGAAGGTGCGTGTGCAGATCAATAAGCCCGGGGCCCACGATGCATCCTGAGGCATCTAGCTCGGTTGCTCCACTTGGCCGTTCTACTGATGCACCGATTTGAGTTACGACCCCGTCGACCACCACAACATCGGCGCGAACCGGTGCGCCACTCCCCGATCCGTCAACAACCGAACCGCCAGCGATGATAAGTACACTCATGATTTTGCCTCGGTAAGAAGATCGAACAACACGGCCATGCGTACTGCAACACCATTGGCCACCTGCTGGGTGATGACAGTATTTTCTCGGTCGGGCACTAACGACCCGATTTCCACTCCACGGTTCATAGGCCCGGGGTGCATTACCAAAACGGAATCTGCTAAGCGCGCAGATCGTTCGTCGGTTAGGCCATAGCGTGACGTGTATTCACGCAACGAGGGGATCAGCGCCTCGTGCATACGCTCCGTCTGCATACGAAGCAGGTACACCACATCCACTCGGCCCAACACGGCATCAAGATCGAACTCCACCTTGACCGGCCAGCCTTCAAGTGATGGAGGAAGCAGCGTGGGCGGGGCAACCAGGGTGACATCGGCACCCATTGCGGTGAAAGCATCGACATTCGATCGAGCCACCCGGGAATGCTTGATATCCCCAACGATGGCAATCGAACGACCTTCCAAACCGCCGAGGCGTTGACGAATCGTGTAGCAATCAAGCAGCGCCTGGGTGGGGTGCTGATGCCACCCGTCGCCACCATTCACCACTGCGGCATGGGTCCAACCGGCGATCTGCCACGGGACCCCAGCCGCTTTGTGGCGCACCACAATGGCGTCGATGCCCATGGCTTCAATGGTTTCGATGGTGTCGCGGAGCGATTCGCCCTTGTTGGCTGAGCTCGTGGAAACCGAGAACGTCATCACATCCGCAGAGAGACGCCGAGCCGCAGTTTCAAAGCTCAACCGGGTACGGGTGGAGTCTTCAAAGAACAGGTTCACCACCGTTTTGCCCTGCAAAGCAGGAACCTTCGGAACCTTACGTGCACTTACTTCTATGAAACGGTCGGTAAGGTTCATGAGTTGCTCGATACCATCACGACCCAACTGATCGATGCTGAGAAGATCCCTCGTGGTGCGCCCGGTGATCGTCGCCGTTGAGCTCGTCAAAACGCCCGTGGTGTTCGTGGGGTTTGATCGCCCTAAGGGGTTTGGAGTACTTAGGGGATTAGAAGAGTTCGTGCGATTCGAAGTACGCATCGTGGCCGTGCCGATCATTGGATGACCACACCGGCGATGGTGGCAGACACTTGTTCGGCGCGACTAGTTGGCAGATTTTTGCCCACAAAATCGGGCCGAATCGGCAGTTCACGATGCCCTCGATCAACCATGACTGCGAGCTGGACCGATCGAGGCCGACCGTACTCGCGGAGCGCATCGAGCGCGGCTCGCACGGTGCGACCCGTAAACAAAACATCGTCGACGAGAACGACAATCGCATCATGGAGTTCAAAGTCCAAGGAACTACGAGACGGGGTAACTGCTCGAAGATTCAAGTCATCGCGGAAAAAGCTGACGTCAATTGAACCAACTGGCACTGGAGAACCAAGGTTGGCCAACGCTGCGCCTAACGCCTCGGCCAGCCACACGCCGCCCTTGATCAGCCCAACGAGCACAACCCCGTCGGCACCATGGTTGCGTTCGATGATCTCGTGGGCCATACGAGTAACTGCTCGTTGGATGGCAGCACCATCAAGCACTTCACGAGGCGCTGGCACTGCAGCTACGGGCGTAGAACCGGCCCCGGGTACAAAAGAACCGCCCTGCGGGGGCGGCACGGAAGAGACACTATTGGACACAACAAACCTCCTCGACCGTGTGAGCCTCACAGGACTCACTTGACGGACGACACCACCTTAGCCAGTTTTCAGGTCACCTCAGCGCAGTCTGCGCACCGCTTTGCCGCCTGGCCCGCCCCAGCGGTTACTGCGACTGAACCGTCGAACAACCCAGTTCGAGGTAAGCAGAGCGATGAGACGAATTTTGTTGCGTGAACGTGCGTCGAAGCTCGGGCACGGGAGGCCCCAGCGAAACTAGCGCTTGTGCGCGTACTCATGACGTAGTGATTTTGGTGTGAAAGCCGCGGCGGCGCTGGGAACCGAGTGGAAAACACTACGTAATGACTTACGCTTCACTGCGCTAGCGACCGAGATGACCAGCGATTGATTCAAGGATGCCGTTTACAAACGAGCTGGATTCTTCAGTCGAGAAGTTCTTGGCAAGTTCTACCGCTTCATCAAGAACGACCGCACGCGGTACATCCGGTTGATGCTGCAGCTCTTCGATGGCGATACGCAAAATGAGTACGTCGAGCAGAGGCAGACGATCGACCGACCATCCACCGCGGGTGAACTGCGCGATTAGAGCCATACCGTCGTCGAAATGCTCGTCGGCCCCCACGGCAATTGAGCGGGCGTAGAGATCAGGCGGAAGCGCCAGGTCAGCCAACACCTCGGCCACCGTGCTGCGCTTTGCGTGGGCCTCATAGAGCAACTCAAGCGCGCGCTCCCGTGCATTGGTACGGGAGGTGGGAAGTGACGTCATCAGGAGTGGATCAGCAAATTCGGTAGATAGTGGGGGCTATTGGGAATCGTGACTTAGGAAACGCGGGTGAGATATTCGCCGGAGCGAGTATCAACTTTGATCTTTTCGCCCTGGTTCACGAACAACGGAACCTGAATAACCAAGCCGGTCTCCAACGTCGCAGGCTTCTTGGCACCCGAAACACGGTCACCCTGAATACCCGGCTCACACTCAGTGATCACCAGTTCGACGGCGGCAGGAAGATCGATACCGACGACCTCATCACCGTAGGAGTTGATCATGGCGTTGTCTTGCTCTTTGAGGTAGTTGATGGCGTCGCCGAGCGAATCGGCTTGCAGCTCAATCTGATCAAAGGTCTGGTTGTCCATGAAGATGTACGTGCCAGCATCGCGGTAGAGGAACTGCATCTCACGCTTGTCAATGATGGCCTGCTCCATCTTTTCGCCAGCGTTATAGGTGCGGTCGATGACTTTGCCGGAACGGATGTTTCGCAGCGTGGTACGCACGAATGCCCCACCCTTGCCGGGCTTCACGTGCTGAAAATCGATGATCTGCATGAGACCCTCAGGGATGTCGAGGGTGATGCCGTTCTTGAAATCGCTGGTGGAAACGGGAGGCATGGCGAACCTTTAACTAAAGATGAGAAACGATTCCCAAGCTGCTGTCTGCCACACCCGGTGGTTTTCAGGCCCGAAAATCAAGGACCGCCAATCTTAGGCGCTTTCCCACCTGGTGCATGTGCGTGCAAATCAATACGTAGTGATTTCGGTGTGAAATCCGCAGTGGTGCGGGGAAGCGGAAGGAAAACACTACGCAAGGATTGCACTAGTCCCGGTCACGGTTTTGCCTCATGACCCTTCATGACCGTGGCTTCGGCCCAATGAACAACTCGTTGGTCACCCTGACCGTCCGACACGGAAGTTGCGAACTGGCGTCGTAGTGTGGCGGGCTATGTCGCAGCCAGGGTTTCGTTCATTCAGCCCTGCGCTGAAGCGGTTCTTCATCGCGACCGTCATCAACATGATTGGGTCGTCCATGTTGTTCGCCTTCGTGTTTATGTACCTCGACGAAGTGCGCGGGTTCTCTAGCAGTCGTGCCGGACTCGCTGTTGGTATGACGCCAATTGCCATGGTGTTGACAACGCCGTTAGCTGGCTTCCTGAGCGATCGATTTGGACCACGACGTGTACTTACGATTGGTTGTCTTCTCTCGATCATCGCTGGGTGTGGCTATATATGGGTCGATGCGTTTGTGCCCGCTCTGCTTGTCGCTATGTTGATGGGTATTGCCAACGGGATGTGGTTTCCGTCGCAATCGGCGCTGCTTACCCTGGCCGTGCCTACGGAAATGCGACCGACGATGTCGGCGTTTCAGCGCACGGCAATCAACGTTGGTGCCGCACTCGGTGGGGCGATCGGTGGATTTTTGGCCGACGTGAATCGCCTCGGTTCATTTCAACTGCTCTTTGTGATCAACGTCGCCACCTATCTAGTCTTTCTTGCCTGCCTACCAGCGATGCCAACGGGCAAGGTGGAACGAACCAAAGCACAACGCAGCACCGACGGGGGCTTTCGCCAAGTGCTCGGTGATCGGTTTTACGTGAAGTTACTGGCATCAGATCTTGGCGTGGCGTTTGCGTTTGGTTTTCTCTTTGGTGTCATGCCGCCGTTTGCCAAAAAGATCGGGCTTTCCGAAACCGAGATTGGTTTGTTGTTTGGCCTGGGGGCGTTGTCTGTCGTGTCGATGCAGATACCGATCCTGCGGCTGGTTCGCGGACGGCGGCGAATGCGTTGTCTTTCCGTAATGAACGCCGCATTCGTTGTCGCGTTTGTGGTTACGTCGATGAGTGTCGGGGTTTCTCACTGGATGGCCATCGGCTTCATTGCTGGTGGTCAGATCCTGGGCGGCGTTGGCGAATCGCTGCTTGGTGCCATTCGCCAACCGCTCACGAGCGACTTAGCCCCGGAGCCCCTCGTGGGTCGCTACTTCGGTCTCGCGGCCATGGTGTTCCAGGGTGGAATGGGTGCAGCGAACGCGGTCGGCGGGGCCCTTATGGACAAATCCCTTCGCGGAATCTGGTTGGTCGGTGGTGCCATCGCCGCCTACGCCATGGTTCACAGCCTGATCCTCGACCGCCAGATCGACCCCAAGCTTGCGCTTTCGCATTAACCAATCCGACTTCGCGTCTTTTCACGTCTCGTTGTGAGCAGCTACATTGATCGTTTCGAACCCTCGGTCCGTCCACCCTGCTTCGACTGTTGAGAAGAAGTCGAACCCCACGATCCATCGCCGGTTCCCGAAACTGGATCACTTCCTTTGTTTCAACACGTCCTCAGTTTTCCTGTTGGCATGACCTTAACGTAGGCTAAAAAGAGATCACTAGACCGAGAGGTTCCTAAAATGACTTATCAAATCAAGGACCAGGATGTCACGCCACCCAAGCCAAATGCGGTCGAACAGCGTTCCACCGCAACCGATGGGTTGGTTGCGCTCGTTATCGCGTTCGCCGCGCTCGCCCTGATCGCACTGGTCCTCAGCCAAGTCATCGACTGATCAGGGGCGACGACCCGAGTTCGGCGAGTGCGCGTGCGGCCGCGTTGGCACCACACATGCCGTGCGCCCCAGCACCCGGCGGTGTCGAGGCCGAACAGAGATACGTACCAGGGATGCCGGTGGCGTAGGGGTCGAGGGCGAACCGCGGACGGAACAGCGTCTGGGAGAGCGAGGCGGCACCGCCGATGATGTCGCCGCCAACGTAGTTCGGGTTGTACACAGCCATCTCGGTTGCCGATCGCACTGCGGTGCCCACCACCTGGTCGCGAAAGCCGGGAGCGAACCGTTCGATCTGGCCGATGATCGCTTCGGTCACATCACCGGTGTAGCCGTGCGGCACGTGGGCGTACGTCCAGAGTGGGTGCACGTTGCCTACCGATCGGCCGGGATCGGCGAGGTATTGCTGGCCCACCAACACGAACGGCCGCTCAGGCATCGTTCCACGGTGCACTGCCAGTTCCCCGGCAGCGATCTCGGCTGCGGTCCCTCCGAGATGAACGGTTCCGGCCCGGCGGGCGACATCGGCCGACCACGGCACCCCGTCCTCGATCGCAAAGTCAACCTTGAAGGCTCCGGGCCCATGTTTGAAGCGACGGTAAGCGGAGGCGACCCGTGAGGGAAGCCGGTCGCCCAGAATACCGATCGCACTCTGCGGTGAGACGTCGAGCATCAAGACCTCGTGCGGAGGCAGATCGGCGACGGAACGCACGAGCACACCCGTCTCGATGGTGCCGCCATGTTCGACGATGTCTTTTGCGAGCGCGTTGGCGATCGCTTGGGATCCTCCCTCGGCGACCACCCATCCATGGGCATGAGCTCCCGCGGCGAGGGCGAAGCCAATTGCACTCGTCAACGGCCGGTCGAGCCTCCAGAACGCGTGCGCCGCAATTCCAGTCCACAGCGCTTGGGCCTGCGGCGTGCGCAGCAAGCGGCCCAGCACGGTTGCCGGAAGCGCAGCACGGAGACCGAATCGGGCGAAGGTAACCGGGTGACTCGGGACCCTGAGGATTGGCTGGGAGATGTCTGCGAACAGATCGTCGAAGTGTTGGGCAACCGGCTCGAATACCTGCCGCCAGCGACGACCGTCAGCGCCGAGCGCACCCTCGGTCTGCTCAAACGAACGAAACATCGCTCCGGCTGTGCCGTCATCGAGTGGATGGGCGCATTCAACCTCGGCCAGCTTCCAACTCAGCCCTGGCAGCTGCAGCTCTTTGAACAGTGGTGAAGCGACCGCCATTGGGTGGGCCGCCGAGCAATGGTCGTGCAGCAACCCCGGGATGAGATATTCCGAACTTCGCGTGCCGCCACCAATGGTGTCGGCCGCTTCGAGCACCGTCACCTCGAGCCCGGCGCGCGCCAGACGAGCCGCTGCAGCGAGCCCATTCGGCCCGCTGCCAACCACGATGGCCCGGGTCACTGGTTCACCGGCACGGAGAGACTACGCAACAACAGCGGAGAGTGCCGGAGCCCGTCCGCCCGCACCTCGATAGGCCACCCCCGGCGCCTTGTAGCCGTCGCGGGTCCAGGTGATGACGTGGGGAATCCCGCCGTTCGGAAGCCAAGGTTGCTCGTTGTAGGCGTCGTCGTTGTGATACCAACCTTTCTCGACCACACCGAGCGCGGCATCGATCACCCGGTACTGAACCTTCTTGGTGAACATCGGCTGCGACTCGGTGAAAACCACCACGAGTTCGCCTGGCCCGTAGCTGCAGCGCTGTTGCACCGCTTCGACCAAACGTTCATCGTGGCAGTGCCCGTCGCCGAAGTTCCACCCTGTAAGGGTGTTGCTGATGAACTCGCCTTCGCGCAGCACCCTGGTGTCCATATCGACGTTGTGTCGCATTTGGAGTGTGATGTGAGCTCGGCCCATTGGATGCATCATTCGGAAGGCGATTGCCTTCTGCATGAAGATTTCCGAGATCTCCCTGCCAAACAGCGGCTCAAGTTGGTCGACCTGGTTGTCAGAGGCCTTCACGATCCGCTCGTTCAGCCGGTCCTCCTTCTCAGAGTCACTAAACGACCACGTCGTGGACGCCCAGTTGCCGGCATACTGTTTCATGCCAACCAAGAACGACACATATTGCGGCCAGATCGCGCCGAGCACAATCGGGAAGAGCCCGAACACCACGACTCCGGCGAGCAACGCCGGGTGCATGTCGCCAACGCCGTAGCCTCCTCCGGCCGGGAAGTTGGCGAACAGGAACGCAACGCAGAACATGAAGAACACATTCCACTCAAGCGGCACGGCGAGCGGGATCGTCGAGATAATGAACCCATGGAGCATCCAAATCGACACGATCCCGATCCAAGTCAGCCACGGCCACGGGGAGAACAACAGCGTTAGCGGCATGACGATCTCTGCGGTGGTCCCTCCGATGTGGCCAATGAGGTGTGTGAGCTTCGACGGGCGGAGGTCATTCGGATAATCGCGCACGGTGGCCATCCGGAGCTTTCGAAAGGTGTTCCACGGCGTGTTCTGGATCATGATCGAGACTGTTGATGGGAAGCCGTGCTGCAGCTTCGACACGCCAGCTCCCATCCACACGATGACGATGAAGATCTTGGCAGCGATAATCGCGTCATGGAAGTCGGCGAACAGGCCGAAGCACAGGATGGTGGGCACGTACTGTTCGGCGCGCGACGACAGGAACACGCACTTGTCGCGTAGCGCCATGAGACAGATCAGACCGGCGTAGGTGATCAATGTCCACCGCGGCATCACTCCTGCGGTGTTGCCCGGCAGGCCCTTCATCGGTGTGCCCGACACGAACAGCATCATTGCGAGCCAAAACACGATCAGCTTGTACAGGCCGGTGTCCCACGGAGTACGTCGGTTGCCCTTAGTGAACGGCACGTGGTTCGGATAGGGAGGAATGCGTATCGTGTCGTTCTGCCACCAGTAGAGGCTTCCGCCGATCAGCGGGTCGAAGTGGAACGCCATCGGGCCACAGGTCGCGGCCAGGCCAAGGACCTCAAGTAGGATCGTCCAGATCATGAGCTTTTGGTAGAGGATCGGCTCGTCCCACCATCCAGCGATGTTGTTAAACTCCAATCCCTTTGTGAAGGCTCCGGCCACGATCAACCCGAACAGTCCGTAGAAGAAGATCTTCCAGACGTAGAACATCGCCGTTTGGAGCGGCGTGCCGAAACCCGCCTCCACCCAGTGCAACTGCAGCAACTTCATGCGCTCCAGAAACGGGATGCTGGCGAACTCGTCGATGTCGACCGGTGGTAGTTCTGCGGTGCGGTAAGCCATGGTGGTGTCCCCTCGAATAACGGTTGTTGTACTTGCGTGGTTGGTGTGGATGTTTGTTTGTTTCTTGTTGTTGCAAGTCGTGCTGGTCGTGCAGGTAGATGGTGTTTCGGTGCTCAGAACTTTCGGCCGCGACGAGCGCGCATCTGCCAATCCCGGCGTTGCTGTTCGCGGTCGAGCAGCTCGTTGTCCTCCGACGTGTGGCGAAGTGAAACCTGATCGCCGGTGAGTCGGCGAAGCTCGCGCTCACGGACACGTTGGCGGCCCCACGCCTTGCGGATGTCCTTGCGGCGCTTCCGTTCAATGTGGTCTTCCTCGGTCTCCGAAGTACCGGCCATATAGGCCTCCTCGATCTCATCGAGTCGCATGAGCGCCTCGGCCGAAGTCATCTCCATCCGAATCTGGCCCCGCGACATGAGATACATCCGGTCGCTGTACCTCAGTGCCTTGCGGGCGTGCTGCTCAACAATCAGCGCTCCCACACCGAACTCGTCGGCGGCCTTACGAACCGCGCCAAGTAATCGGTCGACGATCATCGGGGCCAGCCCAAGTGAGAGTTCGTCGGCAAGCAGTATGCGGGGTTCGCGACTCAGCGCCCGTGCCAGCGCGACCATCTGCTGCTCTCCGCCCGAGAGCATGCCTGCGCGCACGGAGAGACGGACCTCAAGCTCGGGAAAGAGGGCGAGTGCGCGTTCAAGGTCGCCCCCGCCGATCCGGAGGTTGTCGCGGGTAGACATCTTGGTGAAGATCAAGCGTTCCTCAGTGACGAGGCCCATCCCCTCTCGTACTCGCTGGTAAAGCGGGGTGAAGGTGGGCACGTTGTTGAACATCACGATCCCGTCGACTGGAGCGAGTTGACCTGCGAGCGTAAGCAGCGTGGTGGTCTTGCCCGCGCCGTTTGGGCCGAGCAGGGCAACCACCTCGCCGGGCCGGACGGTGAGGTTCACGCCCGAGACGACTTCACGCCCTAGGTACCCTGCCTTGAGCATGCGGGTCTCGAGAAGGTTAGGGACATGGGTGGTCCCGTACGAGTCCGTGGAAACACTGGTCACGCGATCACTGGTCATGTGGTTGCTGGTCATGTGGTTGCTGGTCATGTGGTTGCTGCTCACAGCGGTAACCCGCCCACAACCGCAAGCGTACGAATGTCGGTGGTCGCAAGGTCGAGTTCGTCATCGGTCTGGTCCCCGAGGTAGGCCGCAATCACTTTCGGGTCGTTGCGCACCTGTTCCGGCGTCCCCTCTGCAATCTTCTTGCCGAAGTCCAAGACCACCACTTGGTCACACACCCCCATAACGAAATTCATGTCATGCTCAACCACAAGGATTGCCATGCCCCATTCGTCAGCGAGCCGTCGGACGACTCGTGCCAGTTCGACACTCTCGACTGAGCTCAGGCCTGCGGCAGGCTCGTCAAGTAGCAACACACTCGGATGCATCGCGACTGCCCGGGCAATGGCCAACAGTCGTCTCTTGCCATACGACAGATCGCTCACTTCTCTGTGGAGGTCCTCATCGAGCTCGAACTCTTCGATTGCTCGGACGACGTCGGGCCCGAACTTCGGGATGATGGGCCACACGAGATCGCGCAAATAGGAACCGAGGTCTTTCGGGTCGGCGGCCACACTCAAGTTCTCGAACACGGTCGTGTCCTCGAACAGCTCAAGGGACTGGAACGAACGCGCCATGCCCGCTTTTACTCGGGCCGCAGCGCCTAGTTTCGAGATATCCGCATCATCGATCGTGACGGTTCCTGCCGCGCGGGTAAAGCCAGTGAGCGCGTCGATCAGCGACGTTTTGCCCGCACCGTTGGGGCCGATCAGACCAGTGACCTGACCCGGCACCAGCGTGAACCCCACGTGGTCGACTGCTGTCACGGAACCGTATTGAACCGTGAGATCGCTGACCACGAGTGACTTTGGGACGACACGCTCGTCATGGCTCGCATCGTAAGGCAGCGATACATCGGACAACTTGATGAAGTACGACTCACCGAACTTCTTCGTGCGCTTCATATACCGGAACGTCTTGGCCCATTCAGCGGCTACGCCATCGGGGTTGTACAGCACAACCAGGAGGATGGCGATTCCGGTAATCAGCTGGAGGTACGCGCCAACGTTGCCCCACGTCGACTCCAGGACCTGCTGGTTGAAGCCAGCCGTGGCCATCATTCCCCCAACAAAGGCTCCGAGAAGATGCCCGACTCCTCCAATGAGTGACAGGCCCGCGTAGGTGATCGAGGTGAAGTTCGTGAACGACTGATAGCTGATTGAGGTGAGGCGGAACGCAAGCAGGATGCCCCCTAGCGCGGCAATCGCCGAGGCGAGTGCAAAGGCGAAGAGCTTGGCGGCGACGATATTGATGCCGAGCGCTGCCGCGGCCCGCTCGTTGGTGCGCACTGCGATCAAGCGACGGCCGCTACGACCTCGTCGCACATTCGCTACCACTACAACGGTGAGCAGCACCATCACAAGAATAAAGATGGCGTACCGTTTCGGGTGCCGGATGGAGCTGATGTCGTACCCGAACAAACTTGGGTTGCCAACCGGTGTGCCCTTAATGCCGCCCGTGTACTTCCCGTTGTTGAACAGCATGAGCTCGATCGCCGAGCCAAGCCCGAGGGTGACGATCGCCAGGTTGATCCCGCGTGTGCGCACGGCCGGCAGCGCAAAGATCACTCCGAGCGGGACGGCCGCGGCCACCCCCGCTAGCAGAGCCAGCAAAAACGGAATGTGATACACCGCCACGAGACGGCCCGCGACCCAGGCGCCGAAACCTGCCATGGAGTACTGAGCCAACGACAGCTGTCCGGCATAGCCAGTGACGACCACGATGGACAGCAAGACGATTGACGCACACAGCGTGACCGTGATCGCGTCGATCCATTTGGTCTCCTTTGTGAGGATGAGGAACACCACACCGCCAGCGAGGAAGAAGGTCCAGTCCCACGACATCCGACCGTTTCCGATCGAAGGCAGCTTCCGCAAGAAGTGGTCGCGCATCGGAATCGAGCGGCCCCGGAATACCAGCATGACGATGATGAGCAAGAACGGCAGGGACTGGCCGAGGCCCTGCTGGTGCCAGAACCGCCCGACCAATGTTTGGCCCATGCCGAGTGCGTAGCCCGCCGCAGTTGCGATCGGAAACGACTTGAAGTCGCCCACGAGCGCGGCCGCAAGCGCAGCGAGCACGAGGCTCGTCATCGCAGTCACCTGAAGCGTCATAACCGGCACGACGAGAATTCCAGCCATGCACGCCACCGACGATCCCAGCGCCCAATTCAGGACAGCGATCTTGTTCGGCGACACGCCGACCGCGGCCGCCGAACGCTCGCTTTCCGAAACCGCCTCGGTCTCGATGCCGAATTTCGACGAGCGGTAGACAAGCCACAGGACGAAAGCCGACGCAAAGCCGATCGCCAAAAGAATCAAGCGGTCTGCGGTGATACTCACATTGCTGTACAACGTGACCCGGCTCGTCGGCAGTTGGCTCGGGACTTGACGCGGCTTGGAGCCGTAGCGGATGACGACGCCAGCTTGCACAGTGATCAACACTCCAAGAGTTGCTAACAGCTGTACGAGGGTGCTCGCTCTTTTTCGTTGCAGGGGCCGCAGAACGACCCAATGAGTAAGCGTACCTAGCGTTGCCGACAACAGCACTCCGAAAAATGACGCGACCCAGAAGTTGTGGCCGTGTTCGTACTGCAGTTCGTACTGGAGGAAGACGCCGGCAATAGCAGTCGCTCCGAGCGAAAAGTTCAGCACGCCTGTTCCTCGGTAGATCACAATGAGGCCCTGCGAAGCAAACGCGTAAAGGGCACCGACTCCCAACCCCAACAAAGCAAATCTAATGACTTCGTTCATCGTCCCTCATCAGACTGCAGCCAATCAAGACTGTCTTTAGATTGCACGTAACAGATTGCGTGAACAAATCAAACTGTGTTCAAAATGCAGTCAATCCTCCTGCATTTACAGCTTTTCGAAAGCACCGAGTGCGAGCATATCCATCGTCTTTTCAAATAGGAAATCAGGATCGAAGGTATGTAGTGTGACGATTCGACGGACGCCGAGTGGCGTTCTCGTAGCAATTTTCACAAGGGGGAAACAATGGGTCTTTTCAGGAAGTCCATCGCACTGGTGGCGGTGCTCGGCTTCGTTGCGTCAGCTTGCAGCAGCAAGAGTACGTCCACGACTGAGGCAGCAACACCAACCGAAACAGCAGTAGCCGAAACAGCAGTAGCCGAATCCACACCGACAGAAACCACGCCGGCAGAAACCACAGCGACAGAAGCCGTGACCAGCGATGCTGCCGCAGCACCGACTGGCGCACCAATCAAGCTGATGACCGTCACAACACTCAACGCCAACGGTCCGACGTATGAGAACATCGCAATCACCGCGAAGGTTGCTGCCGATTACATCAACGGGAAGGGCGGCATCAACGGCCGGCCGCTCGAAGTCCAGGTCTGCGACGAGAAGTTCGACCCAGCAGTCGCCGCCACGTGCGCACGCAAGGCCGTCGATGAGGGTGTAGTCGCGGTCGTTGGATCGTTCACATACTTTGCTGAAGCCATCGTCCCGGTTATCGCCGCTTCGGACATCACGTGGTTCGGTGCGTGCTGCGCAATCTCGCCTTCCGAGCTCAGTGACCCGCACTCGTTCAACCTTGGCAACCAACCGATGTACGGAGTTGGCGAAGTGAAGCGAGCTGTCACCGACGGATGTAAGGACATCAACGCCGTTATCGCCGAGGGCGCCGACGCAATCTTCCGTCTGCCGATGGAGAACGCCATGAAGTCCTACGGACGAAAATTTGGAGATGTGATCATCACACCAACCATCTCGCAGGATTACTCGGCTGAAGTCGCCCGAGCCACAACCAAAGCCGATTGCATTGTCGTCGTTATGTCCGAGACGCCATTCCTCACCTGGAACACGGCCCTCCAGCAGGCCGACACCACGGTGAAGCAATACGGCAACCAGGGCAACCTGAACGCTATTTCGGCCAAGGGTGCCGAGAAGGTCACCAACGGCAACATCATCGGAGGCATGTACCCCGACATCTCGACTGCACCGTGGGACAATTACCGCGCCGCGCTTGACGCGGGCAAGGTCGATCAGGTTGCCAACGACTTCAACAGCCTTGGTGGTATGGGTACGTGGGCTGCCTACACCGCGTTCGAAAAGATCGCTTCAACGATCACCGGCGACATTACCGCGAAGTCGTTTTACGATGCGGCCAGCAAGACCAGCGCACTTGATCTTGGCGGCATGGTGCCGGTGATCGACTTCACGAAAGAATGGACCGACGGGCTTCCGGGCTACAAGCGTCTGTTCAACCGCAGCGTGGTGTTCAGCAAGCTGGAAAACGGCAAGGTTGTGGCTGACACGAACGAGTTCGAAGACGTCAGCGATCTCGCTCTCGGCGTGCCACAAAGCTAATCAAACGACAAGGGCCCGGTGCCGCCGTCCAGTTTGTCGGCGGCACCGAGTTCGATCTCGTTTCAGCTAAACGAGCGGTTTTACACCGCTCGGCTAGCAACGTCTATTGGGCACGAAGCTGTGTACACAGACCAATGAACACAACGCTATGTACACAGATCAAAGTGATCGATGGAACAACGACGTCACTGCTGAGAATGTTCGAAATACGCGGACTCTCCAATGCATATATAGCGACTGGTGGAACCTAGGCTGTCGCAAACTGCATGCATAGGGCATTTTGACGAATAGCTCGCCGAGGCAACAACAACCATGAAGCTTCAGGAGAACCATGAGTAGTAGCAACACCGCGGTCGCTACTGGGGTAACTCCTCAGCGTTTACAAGGTCTTCAACGATGGAACCTTGCCTTAACGGTTTTGCACTTCGCCCAAGCAGTTGGGATCTTCGTACTCACCGGCAAGTTCGCTATCACCGTCACTTCGACATTTCCTGATGGTCCTCCCGGAACTCGCATGCCCGGTTCAAACGCACTCTTCGAAGTTCCTGTCGGACCTGTTGTTGGCGCATTCCTCCTTCTTGCTGCACTCGATCACCTTCTCGCTGCAACCGTCCTTCGCGGCACTTACGAAAGTGATCTGCGTCGAGGGATCAACCGGTTTCGGTGGATCGAGTACTCGGTGAGTGCAACGCTGATGATCATCCTGCTGAGCTTCTACTCAGGCGTCACCAACATCAACGCCATCGTCGCAGTGATCGGTGCCAACGTTGGCATGATCCTGTTTGGTTGGCTGCAAGAGACTATGAACCCACCAGGCCGTGCGACGACGACCATGAAGCCATTTTGGTTCGGAACCCTTGTCGGCATCACTCCATGGATCTCGATTTTGGTGAACGTTATTGGGTCTAAGACGATCCCAGGATTCGTTTACGGCATCCTTATCTCCGAAGCGATTTTCTTCTTCAGTTTCGGGCTCAACCAGTGGCTGCAATACAAAGGCATTGGTAAGTGGGCAGACTATGCCTTCGGCGAAAAGACCTATCTCGTTCTAAGCCTCATTGCTAAGTCCATCCTGGCCTGGCAGATCTACGGCGGCTCCCTCGCCAACTAGTCGATCGCAATCGAAAACTGAGCAACCGCATTCTTAGCTGTCAATAAGGCAACCTCTCGAAGAAGCAACAAACGCTTCTTTAGCCGTTTACTGGGACGACGAGGTCGTAGAGCGAGCGGGTTAGGAGCAAGGGCCCGTCGGAGGTGATGAGCATGGAGTCTTCGATGCGAACTCCCCCAGCGCCGGGAAGATAGACGCCAGGTTCGACGGTCACGATGTCCCCGGCGGCAAGGATCGATGTTGAGGTGGGGCCGATCCAGGGGGCTTCGTGGATTTGTAGGCCGCTGCCGTGGCCGGTGCCGTGCACAAAGAAGTCTCCCCACCCGGCGTTGATAATTACTTGACGGGTTTCGGAATCGACGGCCAGACCGGAGACGCCAGGCATCACGGTTTCGATCCCCATGTCGTGGGCTTGTTGCACCACGGCAAAATGGCGAAGCTGTTTCATGGAAGGCTCCCCCACGTACACCGTGCGGGTCATATCGGAGCGGTACCCCTCGCAGGTGGCACCGAAATCGCAAATGACTTCGTCGCCTTCTTGGATCAGATACCCACCTGGTTCGTGATGAGGACGACTTGCGTTACCGCCGGCGGCGATGATCGTCGAGAAGCTTGGTTCTTCTGATCCATAAGCACGCATGGCATCTTCGAGCGCCGACGCAAAAGCCCGTTCGGTGGGTGACTTTCCAAGAAGAGGCAAAACCTGGGCGAAGGCGGCGTCGGCAATAGCGGAGGCTCGGGCCAGGCGGGCAACTTCGGCGGGTTCCTTCGTGCGACGCAAACGCTCCACGGCATCAGACTCCGCGATCAATTCTCCATCGGCGATTAGCGCTCGGTAGCGCTCGGCATCGTGCCAACTGACATGATTCGCTTCAAGGCCCAGTTTTCCGACCGCCGCGGCAGCGACTGACTCCGCTAGGAAAGCGTCTTGTTCAGCCACCGTCCGCAGAATCACTATGGGCGCAGAGCAACCGACCTTGCGCAGCTCCTCGGCCGCGCGTTCTTCGTAGCGTGCATCGGTCACTAGAGTCACCGAGGTCGCCGTTACCAGCACACGCCCTGATGATCCAGTAAAGCCGGTGAGGTAGCGAATGTTGGCGGGGTTTGTCACGAGAAGGGCTTCGGATTGCAGGCCAACTTGTGACGGCGTGCCATCAACCGAATCAACGAGAACCGCCTCGCCGAGAAAGGCTTGCAGCTTGGCAATACGGCCGTCGACGGAAAGCTCAGGGAGCGCCGCGGCCAAATCATGCCCAAGACGTAAAGCAGCCTGATACTCCTCGGTGGTGAAGTCGCCCATCAAATCACGCTCACCAACAAATGAACAACGAGATATGCGCGCATATTACACAATCACTCCGCGATCACGAAGCAAACGAGCAGCGCCTTCCATAGCCACGAAATAGCCATGTCCACCAAAGCCTTGGATGGAGCCCTGCACGACGGGCGCAATGACCGAATGGTGACGCCATGGCTCGCGGGAATGCGTATTGGAGAGGTGAAGTTCAATCTTCACACCGTCGAAGGCGCTGAGAGCATCGTTAAGGGCCCAGCTGTAGTGAGTCAGTGCACCAGCGTTGATAATGATTGCGGCACACCGACCTCGGGCGGCATGCACAGCGTCAACCAGTGGACCCTCAGAGTTCGCCTGAACATGCTCGACCCCTAACCCGTGCGATGCCGCAACCCTGGTGGCGTTGCTCACATGATCAGCCAGCGTCGCCGTGCCATAAATCTCCGGCTGACGGGTACCCAACAAATTCAGATTCGGGCCACTCAACAACAACACGATCGGCAACGAATTTGGTTGATCTCCAGCCAGCGCACTTGACATGCCCTCAAGCCTCGCAGAAACCCGAACCCGAGATGGTTCACTGCGGACAAAACCTTCCAAGAAGGTCGATGGCATCTGGATATGGGCGACGGAGAGGAACCTCTTCTCGGTTGGCGTGTTGAGGTAAGTCAACTGGGAGTTACTGACCCCGGCTTTCCAACCAAGTCACCCAAGAGTCAAAATGTGGGCAATGCGCCCGGATATGTGGCAACCCAATTGCTTCAACAATCAGCGGCGCATCGGTCTTCGAGTAAGCATTCTTCGAAGCTTTTTGAAGCACTGCGTCAATTCGTTTGGATGGGGCAGTCTGTCGACTGTCGTTGACCGATTCAGGGCTTCCGCAGGTTTTCACCGCCTCAGCCATCATCTCCAATAGCCCCGGACATTCCAGATATTCCGCACAAGCCAAAGCGTCGGAATACAACAGGGCCTCAAACTCGTGCAGCATGAAAAAGGGATAGAACCGTTCATCGGCGACCTGTTCAGCGAGAGCCCTACCCAACTCAGAAACGCGTTGTTCAGGTTCGGAGCGCAAGCTAGTTGCTCGGTCGGCAAAACCTGCGCCAAGCCCGTAGTAATCCAGCATCGTTGTGATGGCGACGACGTTGGAATCAGCGCAGAAGCGTTTGATATCGCCACTCACCCGATCCCAGGTCACTGAGCCGCCCTTGTGATTCGGCGCACCCTTTCGTCGTTTCGTGGTTATTAGAATCGGAGTTACCCAGACTTTGTGAGCCTCGAGATGCGGAGCAAGAACTGTTCTAACAAAGATTTCCTCAGTTTGGCCTTCCACCAAAATGAAAACTCGCTTCATTGAGGGCGGCCGCCGAGAAGGTTCTTCTCCCACAGCTCACCAACCGAATACTCCTCCAACCACTGCTCAAGCAATTTAGTGCTCGGTTTGTGAAAGGAAGTCTCGCCGTTCACTTGTTCAGTCACGATGACATTTTCAAGGTCCAGCTGATTCAACAATGAAACAGACTGCGTTGAAACAATCAGCTGGGTTTGCGATGAAACAGAGCGAAGAATTTCGGCAAGCTGAGTGATAGCGAACGGGTGCAAGCCAAGTTCTGGCTCATCAATCACGATGACCGACGGAGGCTTCGGCTGCAGCAACAGCGTCGCCAGACAAATGAAGCGCAAAGTGCCATCACTGAGCGAATGAGTGTCGAAGTACGCGTCGCTCGATGTATGTCGCCATTCAAGTTGGATTTGATTTTCATTCAATCCGTCGGGTTCCAACACAAAGTCTTGCAAAAACGGGGCGACCTGGCGAATCTGGTCGACAAGCCGTTTGAAGCTGGCAGGATCGGCAGATCGGAGCCTCAACAAGAATGGAGCAAGATTGCTCGCGTCTGACCTGAGAACTCGATTGTCGCCGATTGACTGCTTTTGCTTGACCCCGGCTGTGGCCGAAGTGTCGTGGAAGTGAAAAACCTTCCAATCGAGCATCGCGTCGCGACAATGCGAAAAGACGTTCGGTACAGGGTCCTCGGCGGCCTCTGCAAGTGATGACTCTCGACCCCCCGCCCCTAGCGGTCTTGGCAACGGATCGGGGTACTTTTTTGGATCGTGAATGAAGCAAGTTTCGCTTTCGAATACCAGCGTGTCCGAAGCAGCTGGAACTAAGCGCGCTTGGTACTGGTTGATCCCAAAATAGGCACGAACTTGCAGATGCTTCGTCTGTTTCGGACCATGGTGGAGGATCCTGGAAGCACCCCCAGCCATTCCAACCCTCGTCGCTAGCTGATTGTTGACGATGGATCCAAGCAGCGAAAATAGGGATACGAAGTTGCTCTTGCCTGCGCCATTCGCTCCAATCAGAACGTTAAGCGAACCCAGTTCAAGGTCGCAGTACTTGATCGACTTGTACCCCTCTACGACGATCCGGTCGATGGTTCGCTTGTACACAACTTGATTCTATGTGCGCTTGTGCGTTTCCAAGGCGATGAGTGTTTGTTAGGAGGCTCCACTGAGCGGTTGACGCAGCGTATTGCAAAGCAGGGCCGTCAGGCGGCCCTCACCTGAGAGGCAATTGCAGACGAGCGGGCGACTCGATCCGATCAACGTTGGTTTCGAAATCACACAGAACCTCCAAGACCTATGGCGTTCGATCAGGACTGCTGTCAGGCTGTCATTCATGGATGTTGGGACTGAAGGCATTGGATGGCGAACAGTTCAGCCAACCGAGGTCAATCGAGCTGTTTGGGAACCATTTGATGAACTCGTGCCGACCGCAGATTGGCTATGGCGATCTCTCCAGCGGCACTGTGATTCAGAATGCTGCGGCCTTGATGCTTACGATTTTTCGCATGTTTCCGTTCGGTGGGCCTGCGGCGACGCCGTTGATCCACCGAGTGCACTGGGTGTTTCGGACTGGCGTCACAAGGCTCCAGGCAACCCACTTGTTTTGGCTGAACAGCTAAACTAAAAGCGCTGTCAGCTCATCTCCGAGCATCCTCGGCTAAGGGAGTTTCGGCTGCGTTGTTCAACGACATCCCCACACCGACTTCGTACGCCGACCTGTTCGATGACCTTGCGCACAAACTAACGAATCCGCTTTAGGGCAGAAGACCAAAACTCACTCGGACAGGCGCGAAACCTGAAGAGCTGACTATCGTTGTCCTCCATGGGAACCGTTTCAGTAGTCACAGGTGCAAATTCCGGGATTGGTAGGGCGACAGCTCTGCACCTCGCTTCGATTGGGCATGAGGTGTACGGCACGGTTCGCAGTGCCGCCAAAGCCGACAAGTTAATGGGTATGGCCAAGGCCCAGGGCGTCGAAATGAACCTGGTCGAATTGGACATCGCCGACGACCAATCGGTCAAGACGGGTATGGCCGAAATCCTTAAGAACGCCGGGCGGGTTGATGTACTGGTAAACAATGCCGGTGTGGGCGGAAACTCGGTGGCCGAGGAATGCCCTGTCGAGCTGTACGCCGATGTGATGAACGTGAACCTCTACGGCGGCATTCGTTGCATCCAAGCCGTGTTGCCCGGAATGCGTGAGCGTAAGGCGGGCACGATTGTAAACGTGACCTCAATCGTTGGACGGCTCGCCGCTCTTGCCCAGTCGCCCTATGTGACCTCAAAGTGGGCATTCGAAGGGCTGAGCGAAGGTTTGGCGCAAGAACTTGCCCCGTTTGGCATTCGGGTTGCCATCATCCAACCTGGCGTTACCAAATCGGCGATCTTCGCCAAGAACATCGATTCACCAAACCAAACTGGCGCGTATGACGATCACTACCGCCGTATGTTCCAGTTCTACGCAACCGGATATGCCCAGGCCACCGATGCCATCGAAGTCGCCAAAGTGATCGAACATGCCATCACGACCGAGAACCCGAAGCTCCGCTACCCGTGCTCATGGGGCGGAGAAACCATCGTGGAGGGACGTAGAAACCTTTCCGACGAAGCCTGGATCGACATCATGCGAGCCGAAAACGACGACGACTACTACGACCGGTTCAAGGCCGCGTTCAAGGTAGAGCATCGGCTCTAATCCCAGTCTTTGCCTTCACGGCGAAGAACCAGCCCACGGCGGTTCGGGAGCAACCGTCACTGATCTGAGGTCGAACTGTCGCTGAATTGTCACTGATTTTCCCATGGTTGTCGACCAGAATGGAAGCTGTGCATACCGAATTCGTCGCCCTTCCCGACGGCCGCAACTATCCCGTCCATATCGGCAGCGGGGTTCGGGAGACCCTTGCTGCCGTCGTGGCCGAAGTCGCGCCCAACGCTAAGCGCGCAGCCATTGTTACGCAAGAGGCAGTGCGCAACGCCCTCGGCGAAATGCATGCCGGGATTGAACAGCGTGAATTTCTGATCGGTGCGGGTGAAGCCGATAAGAACCTCTCCACCATCGAGAAACTATGCAGCGATTGGTCGGCTTGGGGCATGACTCGCAACGATGTGGTGATTGCCGTAGGTGGCGGACTGGTGACCGACGTTGGCGGGTTCGCAGCAAGTGTCTACCTCCGTGGCATCAAGGTCATCTATGTGTCCACCACGTTGTTGGGCATGATCGATGCGGCAATCGGCGGAAAAACCGCGGTAAATCTGCCGGAAGGAAAGAACCTCGTCGGCGCGTTTTATCAACCGAGCGCCGTGCTGTGTGACCTCGATGCGATGGCCACCATGCCCGCTCGCGAACTTCGCAGTGGCCTCGGCGAAATGGTCAAATACGACTTCCTTGAAGGCACCGACATTCTCAGCAGGACCCCCGGTGGCCTTGAATCGCTACCGCTACCGGAGCGCATCGCCCGTTGCGTTGCCATCAAAGCCCAAGTGGTCGCGGCCGACGAACGCGAAGGAGGGCTCCGGGCCATTCTCAACTACGGACATACCCTGGCCCACGCCATCGAAATTGCCTCAAAATTCGAAGTGATGCACGGTGAAGCGGTTGCGATGGGCCTCATTTATGCCGCCGAAGTGGCCTCCCGGTTGGGACGTATTGACGCAGACCGAGTAGCCCAACACCGTCGCTTAGTGGCCGCCCAGGATTTGGCCACGATCACACCGGCACTTGATCCTGAAGAACTTGTGCTGCTCATGAGTCGGGACAAGAAGGCCCTCGATGGCATCACCTTCGTACTCGATGGACCTAACGGAATCGAATCCGTCCGCGTCGAAGACAAAGCACTTCTCCTCGACGCCCTGAAAGCTGTCCAGGCGCAGTGAACCCAGAAGTTGACGCAAAACCGAGAGTTTTCTACTGGTTCACCCTTTGATTGATTCCCTTGCGTCAACAAGGAAAGCGATCGTCTGAGAAGCGTTATTCGTCAGGGGGAACTGAGGTTTTGGGTGAGTCCTGTTGCTCATCGATCACCGTGAATTCGTTGCAAAGCACCGTCGCACCAATCGTGGCGCACGCCTGGTGCGAGCCAGGGACCATGGGCCACGACGCCCTTTGCTGCACCACACCGTCCACGGTGAAGCGAACAACAAGCGAGGTACCCACAACCTTGAGCGGAATACGCTGAGCACCGATCGGGCGGGTTGGATCGAGTAGATACCTCGCCCCGCTCCCGGGCTCCACCAAACGTATGCGCACAGATTTTCCGGCTATACCGCTCGAGCCCACTTCACCGACTTCGCTAGCACCATCGGGAGTTGCGAGAGGCTGGTCAACCCGCCGAGCACGACCTCGCCAATCCCAATCCGAAACCAACTTGCTGCACTGAATATCGGCACAGAATTGCGCCCGGACCAACGCCGTGGGAGCCACCCCAAACATCAATTCTGCGGAGCTGGGAGTGTTGCCACTCACAGCTGTGAAATCGTCAGAGGTATCAGTTTCAGCCTGCCCATCCGTTGAAGTTCCCTCAACCAGATCACTCGGAGCGAGTGACTTCCCGGCCGCAGCACCCGCCTGCTCGCTTCCCAACAAATCACCGGCCGACTTATTGCTTCGGGTCTGTCCACTCGCTGCATAGGCACCTGAACTAGCCGCAGACGGAACTTCCAGCGAACGACACTGACCGCCAAGACGTTGGCAAGCAGCCACCATCACGGCATTAAATACCGGGCCAGCACCGCTCACCCCTGTAGCCCCCGCCAACGGTGTGCGATCAAAGTTGCCAACCCAAACGCCAACGGTGAAATCGCGGGTGTAACCAATGACCCAGTTGTCATGAAAGTCCTGGGAGGTACCGGTCTTTACTGCTGCGGGAAAGGGGAGCTTGAGCACGCTCGCCCGACCAAATGCTGGCGTGCGCGCATCGTTGTCGGCCAATACATCACTCACCAAAAAAGCCGATTCAGGCGAAACAACGTGCGCACCGCCTGCTTGCACTTGGGCCGGTTCCAAAGCCACGGGATGCAATGACTTACCCCCACGGGCAAATGCGGCGTAGGCGTAAGTGAGATCCAGTAGGGAAATCTCCGTCGCCCCGAGGCCAAGTGACAACCCGTAGCTTGCAGCCGGAGCGGGCAATGTGACTCCTGCTGCTGCCAGTTGGTTGCCAATACTACGTACACCTACAGCTTTGAGTATTCGCACGGCCGGAACGTTGATCGAACTACCCAGGGCCAATCTGGCAGGCAGTTGACCGCGAAAACGGTGGTCGTAATTCTGTGGCGCAAACACACCACCGGCGGATGACATACGCAGTGGCGTGTCATCAACCAAGTCGCCGGGTGACGTTCCGGCATCAAAGGACTGAGCATAAATGAATGGCTTAATAGTGGAACCGATTTGGCGAGGAATCAATGGACCGTTAATGGCTCCTCCAGTGTCGGCAGCAAAATAGTCACCGCTCCCCTCCCAAGCCCGAATCGCCCCCGTCGCATTCTCAATTACAAGCACACTTACGTTCGCGGCGTTGCGTTGCCGTAACACTTCACGATTATGGCGAGCGATGCCCACCACGTCGCGCTGCAACCTCCCATCAAGGGTGGTGCGAACAAACGAACTCGCTGCGCCGTTTGCGCTTTTCGGTGTTGTACTCAGAACCTGGGGTTTTGCGGCAACGGAAACGCCGGCATTGTTCGTCGCTGAGGAACGAGTCATAGTCGCCGTGTTCCTCCCAACCGCCAACGCCCGACCGGTCGTGGTTGCACCAGCTGGAGTTTTTCCAAGCAACAGTTCAACGAAATGTGGAGCTATCGAGAGATCACTGTCGACCGATTGCGCAAACGCCAAAGGGGCTTTCCGCGCAGCCCGCCATGTTTTGGCGTCGATCCGGTTACCGGCATGGAGACGATCAAGAATCCATCGTTGGCGCGTAACGGCCCGCAATCGATCACGCTTTGGATTAAAGGCCGTAGGGCGCTGGGGCAGAGCAGCAAGATAGGCAGCTTGGGCCCAGGACAGTTGCGAAGCCGAGACACCAAAGTACTGCTTGCTCGCCGCCTCAGCACCAATAACCCTCCCTCCATAGGGTGCCTCCGCAAGGTACGCCGAGAGAATTTCGTCCTTAGAAAACTGCCGCTCCAAACGTATGGCGTACAAACCCTGACGGGCCTTGTCACGCAACCCACTTCCTTCAGGTCCTGCACCACCAAGGCGAAGCTTTACGAGTTGCTGGGTGATCGTCGACCCACCCTGCACCACGCGAAGCGCTCGAACATCAGCCAAAAATGCCCTACCAAGAGAGATCGGGTCAACACCGGGGTGGCCGAAGAATCGTTCATCCTCCGCCATGATCGTGGCCTCAGCGAGCCGATCTGCACGCTGCGCCAACGTAGGTCCAGATCGAGCTCGCCGACCCAAAGAACTCGATCGCGCTCCCACCAAAGAGCCAGGATTTGGGCCTGAATCGTTCGAAACAACCGGTGCTGTCCTGCGCAGCGCTGCTCCACCGGCATCAAGCGGGAAGCCGGAACGATCAGTGAATCCCGAAGCCTCGGTGGTTCGAGCGCTAAGCACCGCCGGTGGCAGCGCACCGAAATACACCCACAGCCCAAACAACACGGTCAAAGGAACTAGCCAGCGAAACAGTTTCCCCAAAATCCGGCGCAGGAACCGTTTCGGAGTTTGAAGCTTTGGCAACTCGCCGGAAGAATCGCTTGCTGGCAACTCGATCGCTTTCATACTTTCTCTGACACAAGACACTAGGAGACTGGTGAACAAATGCGACTGGATGACGAATTTTGCTCTGTTTTCGCAGTTCATGACTTGTCTAGGTCGCATTGTTCACCACTTTCCTAGGTTCGCTTACTGATACGAAACCAGCGCTACGGGCGTACAGTGAATGCAGAGGTAGCGGTGCGGCCAAATACTTCTGACCGGTACATATCCTCTACTTGCGTTGGCGGAACCGAGAATGAACCTGGAGTGGTTGCCCTGGCAACATATTGCAGGACGGTAACCCCATCAGGAAACACGGTGGCAAACATCAGCACCCGATCGTTTTTGATCTCCGTGTAGTCGACCGCGCTCGTATCCTGCGCGGCACCCTCGGCTTGGGAAGTTGAGGTCAACAGGGTATTGAGTGCTTCAAGACCCGCAGGCAACGGATCATCGATCACTACATTGCGACGAAGCTCGGCGGTAGTAATCCTGAGGCGAACGATCACCAAATCGCCCGCTTTGAATGACCCGTCCCCGGAACTCACAGCCGCTGGAGTAGTCGCAGCACCAGTGACCACGGTGCTTGTAACAACATCACCGGCGGAAGCGCCAGAGGCACCCACAGCCGTTGCTCTGGCGGGAGGTAAGGCATTGTAAGGCGAGTACGAGCGCTCCACCGTGAAGCCTTGGTCAAGCGCCTTTAACGAAGCCAGCTGCGGCGCATACCGTAAGCGTGCTTCCCACTGGAGCGCTCCTGAACCCGTGGCAGATATTGTCAACGGGGCCTTAGCACCGGCAGTGGCTTGCACAACTTTGCTCATAGGCACGGGGGTAGAAACCACGTCGAGACTACGGCCGCTGAACTTCTGCGACGACAACTCCGTTGCACCGAGGCTTATTGCTGCGGTGAAGTTAGGGCTGGTGGGTTCAGAGGTACGAGCGACATCTAGCAACGCGGTAAGTGCGTAGCCGCTTTCTAAGGTGTTGTCCCATGAACCATTCGTACGCGCACGTAACAGCCACCGAGTCATTTTTGGTACGAGAGGGTGTTTCGAATCAATTCGAGTAATCAAGGAAAGCAGCGCTGCGGTGTCATGAACGGCACCACCGTTGAGGTAGGAAAGGTTTGACCAATTCGACCAGTCAAAGGATTCCTGCACCGAGGCTTCGTTTCCGTCAACTCGAACGCTGGCCAAAAGCGAGGCAAAGAGTTCATTTGGCGCCTTACCCACGTCACCTGATTCAAGCATTGCCCGTAACAGGTGGGTTTGCTCAAGGAACGAGAGGTCGTTCTGCTGGGTGGTAAGCACCTTGACCAACCCGCGTTCAGGCTGACCAGCTACTGCTGCCGCCCAGGCAAACTGCGCGCGATTGGGCTTGTAAGAAGCATTTACGTCGGTTTCGTTGAGGGTGCTTACGGCGTTGGTAATCCAGCGAGCTAGATCGCCATCGAGATCGGCAGGAATCGTGTAGCCGTGCGATTTGGCATCGGCAAGAAGGAGCAAAACCCGCGAGGTGAGATAGGGATCGACATCTTGACCTCCTGGCCAATACGTCAATCCGCCGCCGAAGGGGGCACGGTAGTCATTGAGCTTGACCAATTCGCTCTGCACTCGTTTTCGTAACGATCCAGAGGGAACTCCAGGAAGCGGATAGGTATCAGCCAATTCGGTGAGGTCCATCAGGATTCGAATACGTGAGCTGCGTTGCTCAAGGCAGCCATAGGGATACTCAACGAGCGAAGCAATGCCGCTCTGCAATCCAGCTAAGGCCGATGAAGCAGAAGTAATCGTAAGTTCACCCAGTTCTTTGCTGGCATTCGCTGGAACCGAAAGTTGTTCGGTCGCTGGCGAACTGCCTGCCGGGGTTGTGCCAACGGCTACCACCGTTTCGTACCGTTGCGTAACGGTAACTGGCACGTTGGCCACGACTGCATCGGTGAGGTCAGCATCGGAAAGCGGACCAACGGTGCCAGCAGCGGGCTTGGCTCCATCAACGAGCGTTGTTGAGGACTCAAGCGCTTTATCGGCAACGAGCTTCGCCCGGATCGTAAAGTTCGCAGCTCCAAGACGTACCGCTTTTAAACGGAAACGAACTTCTTGCGGAGTGGAGTTGGTAGCGGGAACCGTGATGCTTATAGGCCCAACAACTTCGACGGGCGAATTCGCCCCCGTTGCAAGGGACACCGTGGCGTTTCCGGCAATGCCGGTGTCATTGTGCAACACCGCACCAGCCTCGAATTCATCGCCTGGGGTCACAAAGCGTGGAAGCGAAGGCAGCAGTAGCAACGGTTTGCGAACCGTAACCGTACGCGTGGTGGTGCCAAACTTTTCGGCGCCGCTGGCAGCAACAGCAATAAGGCGGAACTGGGTAAGTGAATCAGGGAGCTTCATGGCCACAACGGCCTTTCCACTCGCACCAACTTTTACCTTGCCAGACCACGCAGCGAGCAAACGAAAATCGGACCGAACTCCCTCGCCATTGGCATCAGATTCGCCACCACCGCCACCGGGTTCACCATTGGGACCACTCGACTCGCCACCTTTTTCGTCGTCGGCCGATTGTGCCAACAGACGCATCCGGCTATCACCGGTTTCTACTTCCAGCGGACGGTACGGGTACATATCATCGAGGATCGACGGGGTTTGATATCCAGTTAGACGCAAGACACCCTCATCAACAGCCCAGAGCGTTACCTCACCACTCGTACGTTTACCCGTCGGATCTTTCAGATACACCCTCGCCGTGGCATCGGCACCCGGACGATAGGTGCGCGAATCGGTAATGATGCCAACTTTGAGTTTCTGCTTGCTGGGAGGCACCGAAAGCTCAATGGAACCGGCCAAAACTTGAGGGCGTCCGGGATCGGATTCATTCGTAGCGGAAGGCGCTGAAGTACGACCCTTGAACAGGGTCACCGAAGCAAACACATTCGGTGCGTAATCATCAACGATCGGAATATCGATTGCCGCCGCAGAGCTTTCTACCGTGAAACGTTTTGCCGATAACACGCCGTTGCGCTCAATGGTTAGCAAACCTTCGGCTTTCACCCAAGGGGACTGCACCAAAACGCGGGCCACTTCTCCTGAGGCGTAGGTCGCTTTGTCGGCGATGAGTTTCACACTTGGGTCATCACTGGATTCATACCAGGCGACGTAGCCAGGTCCCAGCACATAAACCTCGGTGGCCGATTCAAGATAGTTACCAAGTTCATCGGTAGATGCTATGCGTACTTCGAAGTATCCGGCCTTGGCTGGAGTGAAGCTAAGCGGCACAGGCTTCGAACCAACTGTGAGTTCCCTTTCATCTTGCACGGTGGATTCCCACGCGCCAATTCGAGATGTTGAGCCATCCTCATTCGCCTTGTTGGTAGAAACGTATTCCCAACGAATCAAGGACACCTTGGCTGTTACTGGCTTGGCCAGAGCACGGCCCGATGTTCCAACGGCAGCAACTTCCACGTTGAGCGCCGCTTTAGCCTCCGTCAGAGAACCAACCTGTCGGACACCAACGTAGTAACTGCCAGGGTGCACGGTGGTCGATCCTCGATCGGCAAAGGCTTGACGGCTGACATCGAACACATTGGCTTCATAGGTAAGGTCAACCGCTCGGTGCCGCCGAGCAACGATTGGCAAACGCTTGATGGGATTGCGTTGGCCGGCCTCGCTCATGGTCAGTCGGTGACTCGACCGAAGATCTTTACCCGCTTCGGAGCACCCAGCGGCTTCATCGTCGTAGTCATAGGCAAAACACAAGTAGTCCCACGACATTGTGGACAGATCAGACAAGGCTGGATCGCTTTGCCCAAGCACGGGGTTCACAAATGCCCGGTTCACGTTGTAGGCACCCTCCATTGAGGCACCCGACATTGGGGCTCCAAAGAGGTAGCGAGCATCAACCTGAAACCGAGCGGTTTCTCCGCGCGCATAGTTTTGGCGCCGAGCTTTTGTGTCAACGACAAAATCGGGTTTACGAAACGAAGTCACCAAGAAATCTGTACTGAGTCCAGCAGCACTAATCACGTAACGACCCTGTGTACCATCAGCTGGAACGTTGATTACGCCATCAAAGGCCCCTCCAGCCACCTTCAACTTCACCGAGCCAACCACGTTGTCTCGAGGATCGGTAATCTGCGCCAAGGTTTCCGTGAAATCCTCGGGTATCCGGAGCAACTTCTCCGTTTGAATTCGTACGAGCCCTTTGAGATGGATCTCTTCGCCTAAGCGATAGACGCCACGATCGGTAAACAGCGAACCAACGATTCGTTCGGATGGTTCAGTGTTTGGAAGTAGGGGTTTTGGTGCCACCACGCCATCGGCAACAACCGCAGAATCCTCCTCTGAGAACTCGGTGTTCTCGGTGTTCTCTTCGTTGGATGCGCTTTGATCAATAGTAGGAACCCTCGAATCATCACCCCAATCTCTCCAGTAACTCTGTCCGTAGCCGAGGCCGCCATCGGTTTCAGCGACTGCAACAAGATCGCAACCCCGATCACTGCAGACTTTTTCTTTACTGACTGGACCAGTAACCAATCCAGAACCATCAGTTTTTCCAGTCCAGTAAGGCGAATTCGTAGCACCATACAGCGAGACCTTCACATCGTTGATCGCCGCTCCAGTGGCCAGGCTGGTGACGGCAATGACCACGTTCACCGGTGATCGTTTCACGGTTACGGCGAGATCGCCACGCTGAACGAGGACGGCTTTCCAAGGCTCCGATGGTGACACCTCATTTGAGGGATTTGCTGCTGGTACGTTGCCGTTGTATTGGCTTTTCGGCAAAAACGATTCCGGCCGCACGGCGATGACGAAAACACCGGAGTCATTTGTACCAAAAGGAACGTTCAAGCTCCGCTTCGTATTGGGCTTCATCTCCGTCGGACGGCTCGTTGCGCCATAAGAAAAGAAGTCCAACGGTTCTGGTCCGCGCTGATTGTAAGCACGAATAGCGCCAACCAAGTCTTCCCGTTTTATCTGCTCCACAACCTGAGAAAGTGTCACTACGTTTTGCACATCAACAGAAACCGATTTGACCGAAGCTTCAACAACTCGTTCACCACCATCAAGTGCGACAAAGTTTCGCAACGCACCCGTAGAAAACCTGCGGACCGTTGTATAGCCAATCGCGATACCGTCCTCGCCTTTTGCGGCCTTGTTGATGACGAGTTCGTAGCGACGGTTTGGCTGCAAACGAGCCCATGCCAGCGACAGGGGAACTTCATAGTTCGGCGGGGTATCGCTATCGGTTGCATCTATCGGGAGTTGATACCCCGTGGTCTTTTTTGACGCTAGATCGGTAACTTGCAACAAGCCATCGGCACCGGTGGGGCTAAGTCCAGGCCCAACGCTACCCATCGAAAATCCGGTTGGCTCGCAGTCAACATTGCAACCCGTAGTGTCGAGGAACGTACTGCTAGCCAGCGGCACACGGCCTTCGGTTTTTGTCTTGCCCACAAGCGGGCCTTCGGTACTGCGGATGCCTGGGGCGAAGCGCACCGCGACCGTCATGTCATTGGGGAGCGGGCCGGTGGTGGCAAACAGGAAGCAAACCCTGCCATTGGGTTCGTCAATGTCACAAGGACCAAGA
>JAYSVF010000365.1:0-6212 GCA_043718695.1 Acidimicrobiia bacterium
GTTAGAAACCAACGAAGGAACGGAGAACGTACCTTGCCCATCAAAACCCTTATGACGCCTACCTTCGATGAGAGTTTCGGGCGTTTGTTGGGCGGTGCAGCACAATCGGGCTCAATCGGCGCGATTTCGCTTTGCTGAAACTGATCGGTTGAGGTTGTTGTGCTCATAACTGCTCCTTCCACGAGGCCATGATCGAGTACACAGTGGAATCGGTGCGACAGGCACATTCACTGTTTTCGGCGAAACGAGCGAGCAGTAGACGCTTCGTGCAGTGATCACTCGAGGATCGGCATCCATCACTACCGCCAGTTCCCAGCCGGTCTCCACCACCGCAACTGCTGCTTCAAACACCGTCATCTCTGCAGCGAAAACAGGAAGGGGCGAGTAATCAGACGCGACCAGCGCGGCATCGGGAGGTGAGCCATTGCGGACGGCACTGGCCATCATCGAAGAAACCGTGATGTGTCGGATTTGTTGACCATCAATCAAACCGCAGCTCACAAATGGGCCCAACATCATAAGTTCCCATGGCACTTTCCACAACGTATCGGGCGCAAGGATAGCTATGTCCTCCGCGGGAAGAAGCGAAACCGTCGCAGGTTGTGGGTTGCAAAGTGAAGGGCTCATGTGGTTCCGTTCCTCGGTGTAGCAAACTGATACCCACCTCGATGAGCAATGAAACATGGGATCACGAATTTTTAGCGGATAGGCGAGAGCGCAATCAAAGGCCCTCCGACGCTCTCCAACTCTGAAGAAATTTGCAAACCTACGTTTCGCTTGCGCCCGCTTCGGGTAGTGAGACTTTCATGCTCACCTCCGTGGAAGTTCTCAATGCAAACTGTCCCTCGTGCCTCAATGACGCTAGCACTGCGCTCATGAAAACACCCGGAGTTAACGAGGTTCATCATGACTCTTCAAACGGATGCCTGCAGGTTCAACACGACCTTTTCGACCCAACTACCATCACTGATGTTCTCAGCCGAGAGCTGAGGGGATGGTGCGTGGCAAGTAATGGAGAGGTCGAAATGGTCCACACTTCACCCACACTGACAACTTCGTGCAAGGTCCATCTAACACCCGCCTCGCTGGGTGCTCAGAGGGTCTCAACTCCTGCCGCAGCTCGTATCGTCGGCGAGACCGCGATGTGATTGCGCCGGGCACTTGTTTTGAAGCCCTCTCCCGATAATCGCTCTTCCGAATCACTCATACCTTCGGCGCAGAATGACTCTATTCTTGGGCGAACTATTCGAGCGATTGACCAGACACAGCAACGATCAAAGCCGATTGGGTTCGCTGTTGGTGTTGTCAAGAAATACGGTGACGATCGTGGCGGCCAGCTCTCAGCTCAGCTGGCTTTTTCTGCGTTCCTTTCCTTTTTTCCTCTCATGCTGGTTGTGGTTACGGTCACAAGCTTCTTAGCCCATCGTTCCCCAAGTCTCGCCGAGCAGATTCGCAATTCAGCCATTGCGGAATTTCCTGTGGTGGGAGCCGAACTCACCAAAAACGAGCAGGCCCTCAAAGGTAGCGGCCTTGGGTTGGTCGTAGGATTTCTCCTGCTGCTGTGGGCTGGATTTGGCTTTACTCAAGCCTTGCAGGATGCCTTCTTGGAGGTATGGCACGTGCCGCACAAGTATCGACCGTCATTCATTACTCGGTTGAAGCGGGGCGTCCTAGTAATAGGCCTGCTTATTTTTGAAGTCCTTTCCAGTGTAGTCCTCGGTTTCCTAGGCACACTTATTACCAACTCACGGTTGGCAGGTGCTCTTGGAATGCTCGGTGGATCCCTCGTGACTCTTCTCGTCTACTTTACGGTCTATTGGATTCTCAGCCCACGAGACACGACCATTGCTGATCTTTTGCCCGGCGTGGCGGTGGCAGCCCTGGGTTGGCAGGCCTTACAAACGGTCGGAGTTCGTTTAATCAGCACGCAGCTTCGCCGGAGCTCAGAACTCTACGGAACTATTGGAGCGGCCCTCGGGCTTATTGGCTTCCTTGTCCTAACATCGCAGTTTCTGGTTGTCTCCCTAGAGCTGGCAACGGTTCGAAAATGGCGCTTGTGGCCACGCTCCATCATCCAACCGCCACTAACTCAATCTGACAAGGCAATGCTGGTGCTCATGGCGAAACAGGAAGAACGCTGGCCCGAAGAATTCGTCACAATCCGCTTTGATCCGTCGCCTCCCATCTGAACTGGTCCAAAGCAGACCAGATCTACTGCATCACATCGACAACGGTTCTTGCGAGCGTTTAGGAATAAATCAACCGGGGTCCGCTGACTTTGCCGCAGCGGACCGGTCCACGAAACTCCAATCTTTACAAAGCTGTTCGGCGGAGAAGTTGTGCGTTAAGTGCGACCACGATGGTTGAGAGACTCATCAGGATTGCACCAACCGCTGGTGGAATGTCGATTCCAGCCCAAGAAAATGCGCCTGCGGCTAGGGGCAGAGTGATGATGTTATATCCGGCAGCCCATCCAAGATTTTGTAGCATCTTTCGATACGTCGCTCGCGAAAGACGGATAACGGACAGAACCGCTCGAGGGTCGTTTCGGGCCAAGATCACGCCAGCAGATTCAATAGCAACATCTGCACCCGAACCGATTGCTAGGCCAACATCAGCCTGGGCGAGAGCAGGTGCGTCATTCACACCATCGCCTACCATCGCAACAGCAAGACCGCGTTGTTGGAGTTCCGCGACGGTTTTCGATTTGTCCTCTGGAAGTACTTCGGCGAACACCTCGGTGATACCGAGCTGGTTTCCAACCGACTCCGCTACCGATTTCGCATCACCCGTAATCATGATCGTGCGAATCTTCATCTTGTTGAGTTCACTAACCGCTTCGGCAGCTTCAGGCCGAATACCATCTTCCAGGGCCAACGCTCCCAGTACTTGATCTCCTTCCAAAACCGTCAGCACCGCAGCACCTCGCTTGGACCACTCTTCGACATCGGGAGCCAGAGAAACCGGTGTGATCGCCTTGCGTTCACGAAGCATCGCTGGGCCACCAATCGCATAAACGTGTTCAGCAACGGTTGCTTCAACACCACGCCCGGTACTGCTAGCAAACCCGGTTGCGGTTGGTACGTCGCCTTTTTCCTTGCCGGCACGCACGATTGCTCGAGCCAGTGGATGCTCGCTATCAGATTCGATCGCAGCGGCAATGCGAAGGAGACCATCATCATCCTTGCCAGTGGCCGACCGGTACGCCGTTACAACATGCTGGCCTTTCGTCAACGTCCCGGTCTTGTCAAACAGAACGGCACCGATAGTGCGCATTCGTTCGAGCGCCATGCGATCCTTCACCAAGATGCCCGCCTTTGCCGACATCGACGTTGAAATGGCTACGACCAACGGAATGGCTAGGCCGAGCGCGTGTGGGCACGCGATCACTAAAACCGTAACGGTGTTCGTTATCGCCCGATCCATCCGTCCGACCAAAGCCCATACAGTGAAGGTGACGACGGCCGAAGCCAGCGCCACATAGAACAGCAGTCCAGCAAAACGATCAGCAAGGGCTTGGGCTTTGGATTTTGTATCTTGTGCAGCCGCAACGAGGCGACCAATCCCAGCAAGCGCCGTGTCTTCTCCGATGGCTGCAACCTTGACTCGAAGGGCAGCATCAGTTGACACGGTTCCCGCCACCACACGGTCTCCTACCTCGCGCAACACCGGCCTCGATTCGCCCGTGATCATCGATTCATCAAGTTCCGCTGAGCCTTCAGTAATCTCACCATCGGCTGGAAGCCTGGCCCCGGGTCGAATGAGAACGAGATCACCCACAACGAGTTGGGAGGCTGGAACGGTCGTAGTAGCTCCATCAGTACCGATGCGTTCCGCCTCATCAGGGAGAAGTTTCGCCAATGCATCTAGCGCTCCCTTCGCCTGACCAATCGCTGACATCTCCAGCCAATGACCCAGCAACATAATCGTTACCAACGCAGCCAGTTCCCACCAGAAATCGAGATCGACCCATCCAAGACTGCTAGCCATCGACGCTGACCACGCGACCGTAATGGCCATGGCAATCAGCAGCATCATTCCCGGCTCTCGACTTTTAAACTCGCGCATTGCGCCAATCAAGAATGGTTGGCCACCCCATAAGAACACGATCGTGCCCAGCACCGGGCCGACCCAGGCCACTCCCCCGAGACGATACCCAAACCAATCCATCACCATCGAGCTTGAAACAACAACGGGAATTGTGAGCAATAACGACAACCAAAAGCGCCGACGAAATGCAGCGGGATCGTGACCGGCATGCTTGTCATGGCCCGCATGAGGGCTACCAGTTCCTGGTTTGTGTTGACCTACGTTTACCCCAAGGTTTTCATGAATCTCGTGGTTTTTATGAATCTCGTGGTTTTTATGAATCTCGTCGGTGTTAGGAACCGGAGGGTTCTTTGATCCTTCGTTCTTTTCAGGAGTGCGGTTCGCGGCAAGAGGATCCGGTTCGTTGGGCATGGCCTGCGGGGCGTGCGTATCAGGTTCAGCCAGCAAAGCTGACCCCGATTGCATTTTGCTGGCAGTGATACCTGCAAGGACCACACCGTCATCATCCGTCACGGAGTCCACCGTCAAGCAGTCGCAGATTTTGCAGGGGGCATTTTACCAACAGCTTTCATCGTAGGTGTGCTTACTACCTGCAGTGGGCGTGCTGGTTGGGTTTGGATTCTTGCTTTGAGTCTGGTTGGGTTTGGCTTCTTGCTTGAGTAGTGCCAATGGATCGTTCATCGCTGTTCCCCCATAGAGGTTGTGCTCACCACAATGTGCGGTACCCCTCTCGGATACCCAACACCGAAGGTTCTAAACAACTCGAACTCGTATAGTTCCCACTACACGTCGCGATCGTTGGAAATCGGACTATTCGGGCAGTTCTTTACGAACTGCGGCATCGAGAGAATCGAAAACCGGTACCGTTTGGTCGATAGCAGTAATACTCAGCAACTTACGCGCAACGCTGTTCGGCGGGGTGAGGAGGGTGAGACGCAGCACACCGTAGGTATGTCGGGTGGCGAGGTGTTGCAGGATGCGCGCGCCCTGACTGTCGATATAGGTAACCGCAGAGAGGTCAACTATCAAGTCGGTGCACTGTTGGCTTGCATCATTGAGTTGCAGGCCGATGTCTTCCGCGTTCGAAAGATCGATCTCACCACGTATCGTCGCAAGGGTAATCGATGCAGCAATTGGCGACGGTTTGTGTTCGGTGACAACAACTTGTGCGAGAGAAGAGTTCATGATGGCGTAACCAGTTGGGAAACTCGGCGTGCGTTTAGTTTTATCGTGCAGCTCACGACGGTCCCGGACGCGTCGTGCTTTACGTCAAAGCAATCGGTGAGGGCTTGCATGATCATGGTTCCTCTGCCTCGATCTACGTTGTGTTTCCCTGGTGGCCGCCAACTTCCTTGGTCGACGACTCTCACCGCAATGTGCTGCGAGTGATCGGTGAGCTCGATAGAAATCGTACCGATGCTTTCGTGCCGGTAGGCATGATCAATAGTATTTGCGCATGCTTCGCCGACGACCAGGAGCACAGCATCGCGACCGTCGAGGCCAACTTGTCGACTGCCGAGCCAAATTCTGATCGCGTCCCGCATACCAGCTAGTTCTTCTGCACGCGCATCGAATTGCAGGTTTAGCTGTGCCACGACGGGCGTGTAGCGGAAGCAGGCAATCACGATGTCGTCGACGGGTTGTGTGTTGGCTGTGAGGTTGGCCACGATGAGATCCGCAAGTTCGCCAACGGGCAGGTCGCGGTTACAAACCAGGTTGTATTCTAGCCGTGTAATACCGACGTCGAGCGGTTCCCCGCGACGTTCGATAAGCCCGTCGGAATACAACACGACCAGTGCGCCGGGCTCAAGGTCGATGGACGTCTCGCCACGAGACCGGTTAAAGGCCACTCCTAAGGGCGCAGACTGGGCGTGACACAAACTTGCGGTAGTTCCGTCCGGGCTGACAACAACCACGGGAGGATGTCCAGCGCTGCTGTAGGTAAGCCGGCCGGTGTTGGGGTCGATGATCACACACACGGCGGTTGCATAGTCGGTGCCGTCGGGGCCGCGAGCAAAACGGTCCAGCGCATCGAGGATCAGGGCTGGACTAGGTGCGACTGCACCAGCGAGAGCACTGGCGGCAGCACGCAGGCGGCCCATGGCGGCAGCCGACGTAACGTTGTGTCCAACAACGTCGCCGACCATGAGCCCGAGGTGGCC
>JAYSVF010000366.1:0-15490 GCA_043718695.1 Acidimicrobiia bacterium
GTCATACCTGCAGATTGACGGAAACACCGAAACCTTCCTATCGGCGAAACCCCCTAGAGCGGCCTGGGGGGATTTGGGGAACTCGGGTAACAGATCCGATTCGCGGCTCCCTCGGCTCGAACCCACTCCTTGGCACAAACCCACCGGTCGGCACGAACTCCCTCTCGAACCTCTCGAACCTCTCGCAGCTTCCGATTTTCTGATGTTCCTGCTCTGCAAATGAGCTCGGCGACAACTCCTATTCGGCGCGAAGCAACGTACGGCGGGCGGCACGCACCACGGCTTCATCGACCATCTTGCCGTTGTCATCAACACACACTCCCCGGCCCTCAGCTACCGCGGCATCAAACAACTCCACGAGCCGAGCCGCCTTGATCAGTTCGCTCTCCGTTGGCGTGAACACCTCGTTGATGACGGGTACCTGGGCCGGATGAATCGCTGAGCGCCCCACAAAACCAAGTCTCTTGAGTGCGACGGTGCCAGCCCGGTAGGCGTCAAGATCACGGAAGTTGGTGGATACCGGTCCAATGGGAGGGTTGATCCCAGCTGCCGAGGCCGCGAGAACCAGCATCGATCGCGCGAACAACAATTCACGTTCGTCACCGGCGGTGAGTTCCACTCCTAGCTCTGAGCTCAAATCGGCTTCACCGATGGCAATGCGCTCCACCCGGGGATGCTGCGCCAACTCCGCTGCACGCAAAACTCCTCCAGCGGTTTCCAACAACGCGCAAAAGGGAACCGCTCCGGGTAGCAAACCAGCATTGGTTTCAGCCAACAGCACCGTTGTTTCAAGCGCCGAAAGCTCAGCCAGGGTGTCGACCTTCGGGACAAAGAGTCCAGCAACATTCGAACCAGCGTGGGTAATCAGAACGGCTGCGTCGGCGATGCCAAGTTCTCCCTGATTGATTCGCACCCATAGCTTTGGCGCTGCTCCCCTATTCGCAGCAAGAAACGCACACACCATCTCGCGGGCCGCAAGTTTCGCGGTGGGAGCTACCGCATCCTCTAGGTCAAGAATTAGCGCATCGGCCCCACTGCCCAAGGCCTTGGCCATTTTGTCGGGCTGGTCACCGGGGACATACAACGTTGATCGCATCCAGCAAATCTACGAGGATCCGAATGACGCTTCAGCCACACTCATGTGGTGAAACCCGCGAACTGATCCAGAAACCACCCAACTGGACCACCCAACCGAGGGGAGGGTCGGGTTGGGTGGTCGGGTTGGGTGGTTTCGCTCCCGTACCCCGCAACCGCAGAGCACATTGCCGACACCGGGCGCTTCGGGACTTTCGGACGGTTTGGGTATTCCATGCACCCGAAACGAAAAAAAGCGGACGGAGTCCCTCAAGAACTCGACGTGGTGAGCCGATGCCACGGTGTGCCTGAAGAAGCAGTCCTTGATGTCTCACAACCGCTCAATCGTTCCGCGCTGGATATTCCGTTCAATCTGGTGATGGACCTCTTTCTTCGGCGCACGTTGCTTGAAGAAACAACATCGTTGCTGAAACTCCGCAAAGCCCTCGGTCTCTCCGGCGGGGTTCTTTCCGAAGCGTTTGATGAACTTCGTGGTCGAAAGTACCTCGATGTGCAATCGCTCTCCGGCAATGACTACATCTTTTCGTTGACAACCTTCGGCCGAGAAGAAGCCCGGAACCGTTTTGTCTCGTGCCAGTACTCCGGCATTGCACCCGTCACGTTGGAAACCTATCAGCGGGCGGTGATGTTGCAGAAGGCTTCGATGAAGGTAAACCGCGCTTCTATTCGTGACGCGTTTTCAGATCTTGTTGTTTCTACCGACATGCTCGATCAACTTGGCCCGGCTTTCAACAGCCAACACTCCATCTTCTTTTACGGCCCTGCCGGCACGGGCAAAACTTCGCTGGCTGAACGTCTAGTGCGCCTCTATCCCGACTTCATTATTGTACCCAAAGCGGTAGTGGTTGAAGGTCAGTTTGTGATGGTCTTTGATCCCGTTGTGCACGAGGCGCTCCCCGAGCAACCAGAGGATCTTGATCCCCGTTGGGTGGCCTGCAAACGTCCGCTCGTTGTGGCTGGCGGTGAATTGGTCATGGAAAATCTCTTCCTTTCTTATGACGAGATCAGCGGCGTTTACACCGCGCCCCTCCAGGTAAAAGCCAACAATGGCATGTTCCTTATTGACGACTTTGGCCGCCAAGTGCTCACGCCTGAGCAGTTGTTGAACCGTTGGATCTATCCTTTGGTGAAACGTGTTGACTACCTATCACTCCGAACCGGTGTGAAGTTCGCTATGCCGTTCGAGCTCATGGTGCTCTTCTCCACCAATATGGACCCCGATGACCTGGGAGATGAAGCGTTCTTCCGACGAGTGAAGAACAAAGTATTCGTAGGACCCGTAAACGAACAACAGTTTGGTGAGATTTTGGTACTGGCCGGTAAGCACGAAAAGGTGGGGCTCACTGAGGACACCTTTGCGGTTATGACGAAGATCTGTAGAACCCGAGACCCAATTGGTTTGCGCGCAAACTATCCGTGGGACCTCTCAAAGATGGCGAAGTCAATTTGCGAATACGAAGAACGAGAAACGATTCTTGACGCGCCAACGTTAGAAGCAGCTGCTCGCCTGTACTGGGCTGACAATAAGTCCAAACCTGCACCAACCGCTCCCCAAGGCTCCTCGCAAGACTCTGCACACGGCTCTGTGCCTGTAGCGGCGAATGTCGCCCCAATAATGGCGGCCACTACTGGCCCGGCTAACCCGACTGTCCCGGCCACCCCGGCGGTATTGCCGACGCAGGCTGCCGAGATCTCCCAGTCGCCTAACTTCAGCGCCCCACCCGCACAATTTGCTTCGCCGCCGTGGGGTGCGTTTGATAACGCCGCGTTACAGAATCCTGAACTCGATAGGCAGATCGCTGCCGAGATCGCCTCCTTTGCCCAAGAGCAATTGGCTACCGAGATTCGATAGACGTTCTGCGCACAGGCGTCGCTTCATTCCCGATGACCCACCTGCATCAAACACCACTGGGCCGCGACGTCACCCGAACGCAAGGCGCTCAGCAACTGCATCAAACACCGTCAGTGCCGACTGTCACCCGAACAGATGGCGCTCTTATCCCCGGTAAGCCTGATCAGGCGCTGCCTCGGCACGTTTCGAAACCCCCGGGGCTTTCATCCCATCGGCAAGCTGCATCGGTAAGCGACCACGGGCAAACCTACAATCGTTGCTGCTTCGGCTGCCCGGCCCCGGAGCACATCAGCTTCAGGATTTCGTCCAAGGCCTTGAAGTAAATCGGCCAAATCAAGTTCAGCTCGCGCCTTCCACGAAGGGGCCGACATTCGAGCCGCGATCGCAATGGCCGCGTCGAAATCCGTTTCTGCGTTGACAAAGTCACCGAGCGAAGCTCGCAGCTGACCGACGTATCGATCGACCGCTCCCACCGAAGCAAACACCGTGTTGGCCATTTGCCCGCAATGGGGAAGCAAGTCGTTGAGGTAGCCCTCTCGCAATTCGGGGGCAAAGCGCACCGCTAAGGAAGCCATCTGACAGGTATTCCACAGCCATAGCTGATCAAGCGGCAGTTCGCTGGTGGTGGCTCGAACCAGCGCGAACATGTCCTTTGCTTCGACCAGCAAACCCAAATCAGCAAATCGAAACGCCAAGGAGGGCCAAGACAACGCAGGCATTTTGTCGACGTACTGAACAAGTTTGATCATGTCCGCACGTTGTGTTTCAACCTCGACCGATTCAAACTCCAACCAAAACGTTTGCACGCTTCTCTGGAGGAACGCATCGGGTTGAGCCGTTTGGGTGCCGAGCTCAAAGGATCGAACTATCAGAGCTCTTGCTTCTTCAAACCGGCAAGCCAGCATTGCCGGAGATGATTCCCGCAATACCAACATCCATTCCGTAGCGGGGCGATCGATTCTGCGGGCCAACCACCGAGCCAGTTCCAACGATTCTTCCAACCGAACAGGATCCGCAGCGCGAAGATAGGTGAACGTAGCATGAGCCGCCGATTCAAACCGGGCGACGGGTTCTAAAGAGGTGGAAGTGAGTTGATCAAGTTCCCGTGTTTCCTCTAGCCTGCGCTCGAGCGGATAGAAAACCACCCACTGCCGGAGCTGCAAAACCTCCGATAACACTGCGTCAAAACCGTCTGCGCGCCGGTCATTGTTATCGATCTCGTCGGCGCGGCTAATCCCTTCGGCATCTACTCCTCCCGACCCATCCTTTCGGCCCGCTGGAGGTGCTAGTTCGGGCTTGTGGTCATAAAGAGAACGCGCAACCGTCAATGCTTGATCGCTCAACGTCAAACTTTCATTCCTCGCCGAAGACCACACCAGCTCAACGGCAAGGGCACCAAGCAATCGAGCTAAGAGTGCTGGGTTGGATGCGCCGAGGCGATCAATTGCTCTACGAAGCCGCTTTACGCGCGGTTCATCCACCTCGAAAGCAATGCCAAACGTGCCACGATTATCGGTGAGCACCGCTCTCGCCATTAGCGCAATGGCATCATTTGCATCGGCGATCGAGGCAGCATCACCCAGCACGCCACGATAGGAGCGATCACCTCTACGGCGAAGCGCCTCACCCAACCCAACCATAATCTCGGCTCGAGATACTTCTTCATCAGAAAATTCCAGAGACGATCGGAAGTACGCGATTGCTTGCACATCGCCATTGGCCTGCAGGGAACGTTCTGCCGCCAACATATTGTAGGTACACGCTCTACCCGTTTCGCCGAGCGTTGCCGCCTCAGAGAAGTGTCGAGCCAAATCCGACAGGTCGATGGCGCGAACCGTTGGGTGTCGGCGTTCTATCGATAGCCCGATATCTCGGTGGTACCGCGTGCGTCGAAGCTGCGTCATACCCGAAAGCAATGACTCGCGGAGCAGTTCGTGATCAAACCCAAGGCGGAGCTCTTCGCCGCTTCGTTCCCGAAGATTGCCCGAGGCAACAGCTTCATCGAATAGATCGAACACCTCGTCTTGGGGTGTCTCGATTGCCCCAGCGACAACGACCGGGTCAAACTCACTCCCCGCAACTGCGGCTACGCTCAGCAACCGGCGGCAAGGCTCACTGACCGTTCCAAGCCTGCCAGCCAAAGCATCGACCAACCGTGCCGAGAGGGGATTCGCTCGCCCATCGCTTTGGCTGTCCGAAGTTCCAGTGCTGGTCAAGAGTTCCTCGACGAAGAACGGATTTCCACCGGTCCGAGCATGCATCGATTCGGCGAGGCCGGGCGGCGCGGTGCCCTGCACTTGGCGAACGAACGAAGCAACGGCATCAACGCTGATTCCCTGCACCGAAATCCTGCGACTTGGGATCAGCGAGGCAACCGATTGGTAGAGCTGCGCCAAGCGGGCGTTGGCCACACTTTCGTATTCGCGCAGAGCAACAAGCACAAGCACCCGATGACCGCGTATCCCGGTGAGAAATTCTTCAATCAATTCCACCGTTGCCGGATCGACCCAGTGCAAATCATCCAGAATGAACAGGATAGGAACCTGATCGCTAAGTGTACAAACTACTTGGGTTACCGCTTCAAACGTTTGCGAACGCCGAGTTTGCGCGTCACTCAGGGTGGTTCCCGTGGAAAAGTCTGGGCCGGGTGGGTCGCCAAGCTCCACGGCGTGCGCTTGCGATACCGAAGAGGTGAGCATTGCGTCATCTCGGTCTCCCCTTCCATCATCAATCGAAATGATGTTGGCAAGTTCGCTTCGGTATGGACCCAGAATACGGGCGCCACCAGGGTGTCGGCGCACCAAGTCTTGGAGAGCAGCGCTGATGGGTTGATAGGGCAAATTGGGGTCACGCCGACACGATCCAAACAGCACGGCACACCCTCGAGCAACCGCATGCTCAGCAAAAGCCGCTACCAACGACGTCTTCCCAATTCCCGGGGCCCCAATGAGTGAGACCAACATGGCTTCACCCTGCTCAACACCATCGAGAAAGTTCAGGAGTGGCTCCAGCGTGGTCTCGCGTCCCAAAAGTCCGCCGGGCCGCGGCACCAAACGGGCAGGCATACCAAGCCGTTGAGCCAAATTGGGAAACCGGCCCCAATCAACAACCGACGGTGACTGCAGTTCGCCGGTTCCATCGACAAGTTGCTCTGGCATTGCAACAAAGCGAATACCATCGATTGATTGCATCCCGAGAGCAATAGGTGCACTTACTACAATCGAGCCAGCTGGAGCCAATGTGGCGAGCCCAACCGCTTGAGAAACCGGGTTGCCTAGGACCATAGATTCGCTGTTTGGTTCGACCGACGAAGGGCTGGTGCCTGACACAACGATTTCGCCAAAGCTCACCCCAATGGACCCAAGGCCAACCGAAGCATCACCATGACGTTGAACGTCTTTTAGGAACACCTGCTGGAGCTCAACGCTGGCCAGAACCGCATCCACGCTTGATGCGAACCAACACGTGATTCCCCAACCGAGCGAATTCTCAGCAGGCATACTATTGGCAGTTTTGACCGGCACATCCGTACTGCCCTGCAGCGCCACTCCCCCTCCGTTACGAACCACTTCTGCGATGAGGGAAGTGGATCGCCTCCTGAGTTCCGATCGCACCGATGACGCCGGCAACCCACCAGCAAAATCGGCGCTCCCAAACTCAATGGCCGAAAGCGGGGGCACCATAACCACATGCATCATGGCTCCGACTGTTTGCACAACCCCGGAGCCCCCGGTAGTTACCGGCATCGCGGAGATAGTTTGTAGTTCGGGAATGGTTTGACGTTCGAGTGCTTGCACGTCAAGGTTGGTTTGTTGAACCAGTTGTTGGGCCAACTCTTGCAATGCAATCGTTGGCGCTAGCCCAGTTTCCTCCGCCAGGTACCGGCGGAAACTCTCGAACGCACGAAGCGCTTCAGCCATACGTCCCTGGGCTGCGAGAGCTTTCATAAGATTGGCATGGGCTACTTCCCGAAGTGGTTCCGCGGCACAAAGCGATTCACTTTCTTCTAACGCCCGATCAGCCAATCCCAAACTAAGCAGTGCTTCAATTCGACGTTCTCTGAGCCCAAGGCGCATCTCCTCCAATCGAACCGCTGCGGGCCGGCACGTGTAGGTATGTTCAAACTCTGCGAACGCCGGGCCCCGCCAAAGGGCTAGGGCCTGTTCACTAACGTTGACGCACTGTTGCGCATCGCCGGCACTCGATACAGCGACAAATTCCTCAAACTGTTTTGCATCGGAGCGAAACGTGGATGAATCGAGCAGGTACCCGGGAGGCTTGGTGACGATCACTTCTTCGCCAATCGCGGAGCGCAAACGATAGAGATAGGTTTGCAACGAGGCGCGGGCGGAGGCAGGTGGATTCCCGTCCCAAACAGCGTCGGCCAAACGATCGACGGAGACCACAACATCGGGTTGGGCCAAGAGCACGCCGAGTAGTCGGCGTTGGGTGGCTGAGGCAATCGCCACAGGTTTGCCGTCGATCTCCATACTCAGCGCACCAAGCACTCGGATTACTCGTATGGCCATCCTCGAACGCTAACCAACCCGGCCTTAGTGCGGACACCGGATTGGCCGTAAACATCCCCTTTTCCGGCCCGTGCGAGTGAGCTGCGAGTGCCGACAACTCAAATCTGACTCCAATTGGCCACGAATTGGTGTGTCGGGCATGCCAACGCGACCGATGAAAGACAAGAATCGTTTCAATCCTCTGGCAAACGGGACGACACACCACCGACAGCCAACAGAACAAATCAACCACACGGCAACAGCCAACAGAAAACAACGAATCTATAGCAACCACCTAAACCGACAAATCTAATCAACGACGTGAAACGGAGAAGCGCGACCATGAAGACACGGGTACTAATTGTTGGAGGTGGGCCATCGGGTTTGGCCACGGCGTGGGAGCTCGCCCACGGACCCTGCAAAGAAGACCTCGATGTGAGCGTGTACACCCTTGGTTGGCGCCTGGGAGGAAAAGGCGCAACCGGGCGCGGGCCGAACGGTCGCATCCAAGAACACGGCATTCATGGATTCGCAGGCTTTTACGTAAACAGCACGGCCATGCTCCGACAGTCCTACCTCGACTTGTATCCCAAATCTGCCCACAGTACGGAAACTGGCCCGGTCCATAACCTTGCCACCCACGTCGACACCATCAGCAACTCCAGCGACGTTGCGAACGGACACACCGGTAACAACGGACACAACACGGAGAACGGACAGAACGGGTTGAGCGCGGAGATTGCGCCTGGGGCAGCCCCACGATCGATCGAGGAGGCTCTGCTTCCCGAGGACTATTCCGTCGACTTTTTGTACAACGAAGGCAAGCCGTACTCGCGACCGCTTTGGGCTCCACACAACGACGCGAAACCCTGGGACGGGGGCCTTACGCTCACAACGGAAGAGGCGATCCAGAGCATCATTTCTTTGACCTCGATAGCGATTTTGCAACGGCCCATCCCCTTTGGGACAACCCGTTGGCGGGCCGTTCAGCGTGTGGCTGCCGCAGGCGCTTGGCTGTCTCGCCAGGTGGTTGTCCGGCGGCTAACTCGCCTTGGAAACGATATCCGTGATGCGCAAGATTGGATGGTTGAGTCTCTGCTTTCAAAGGTGTTGGCCAAAGCATTGCGTTGGAAAATGCGTGGCCGTGGCGCCCCAAAGAGCCAGTTCGCCAATATTGACTACATGGTGGCACTGATACGTGGCTTGTCGCGATCAGGCATTTTGGATCGTGACCATCCAACCGATGTTGATGCACTTGATCATCTTGACTACAAGACGTGGCTTCGCGACTGCGGAATCAGTGAAGCCACCCTCAAGACTGGTTTACCCAATGTGCCGGCCTTCATCTGTTTTCAGTTTCCCGATGGCGACGCCACACTCGATCCTTCAATGTCGGCAGCCGCGTACGTTGGGTGGATGGTGCGCTTTGCGCTCGTGAACGGCGCAAGTTATTCCTTCTTTCGTTCTGGCACCGGCGAATCAGTGATTGCCCCACTGTTTCGTTCGGCTCAACAATCCGGTGTGCGGTTCGAGTTTTTTCACAAGCTCGTCAACGTCATTCCCTCTGCTGACGGATCCACAATCGATCGGGTGGTGTTTCGCCGCCAGGCACGCCTTCGGCCTGGGCTTGAGCACTACGAACCTATGACGTTGATCGATGGGGTCAGCTACGAGGTTTGGCCTGCAGGTCCACTACTTGACCAGCTCCATCCCGACGACGCAGCAGGTATAGCCGCCGGGAACATCGACTTGGAATCGTATTGGACCCCATGGGCGGGTTTTGAGGATGTGGTGCTGGAACGAGGTCGAGATTTTGATCAGATCGTTCTTGCCGTTCCCCCAACCGCATTTCCCTATGTTTGCCCCGATCTCCTTGCACGGAGCGCCACGCTGACCAGAGCCGTGGAGCTGGAAAGTTGCGCAACGGTTGGTGTGCAGCTGTGGCTTGACAAGACCCTTCCAGAACTTGGTATAACCGAAAAACTGCCTCGGGGTGAACGGATGATTGGCGCCTCTTTTGTCGATCCATTCAACGTAATTGGGGATTTCAGCGACTTACTCGATCATGAGGGATGGAAACATTCAGCGCTCAAAGAAGCACAATCACGAAACGCGGGACCCAAAACCTTGTTGTACCTCTGCGGACCGATAGCCGATCGAAGCGACCCACTCGATCACGATTTTGCTGATCACCAATTCCCCGAAACTGCTTACGAACAAGCCTTAGCCATTACCGCGCAATACCTAGCCACCGCAGCACTATGGCTGCCAAGGGCACCGGGGGATCGCGTGAGCGACAATTTGGGTCTCGATGTTGGCGCACTGTTCGTGAACGATCCAACGGCCGTTGGCCTTGACCGGCTCGGCGCGCAATACCTCAAGGTCAACATCGATCCGAGCGAACGCTACGTGCTGTCGCTTCCAGGAAGCGTGACCAAACGACCCAAAGCGTGGGAATGTGAAGCACGGAACCTCACCTTGGCTGGTGACTGGATTTACACCGGTATCAATATCGGCAGTTTTGAAGGCGCCGTAACCAGCGGACGATTAGCCGCACATTCACTCACGGGTTACCCGGCGTTGCCCAATATCGGGGGATACGACCTTCTTCACCCGCAGTTGTCGGCAGAAAAGGTACAACCCCGTATCTCACCTCTTCCCTAACGGGAATTCCCCACGGTGCTGAGTTGATCTCAATGGGTGGTGTTTGGTTTTCCGGTTTGCTGCGAGTGCCGTGCGAGAACGACCCGTCACTGTGGTTTCAACAACTTGTCTTGCCCCGCTTACCAACCCAGCGTGTTGTCTTGCCCCGCTTACCAACCCAGCGTGGCTGAACAGCAAACAGACCAGAGCCAGGCAAACCGACCAAACAGACCGACCAGAACCAAGGAGCGAAAGGTGCAATCCACAATGCTCGATCTCCCGCTGCATACAATTCCAGAAAATCCCTTTGCAATGACCCCCAACATGGCCACGAGTGCGCTCCGCCCGTCAAGCGCTGCCCTCGCTCCGCAGCCCTCTCAGCCTGGGCAACCCGTTCTGACCAAGGCTGAGCAGGCGGTTGCAGTTCTGGTCGCCGAAGGTGCCCGAAACCATGACATCGCCCGACAACTAGGCGTAAGCCACCGAACGGTGGAAAGCCATTTGTCCAACATTTTCACCAAACTCGGTTTTGGTTCCCGAGTCCAGTTGGCCGTGTGGATCTCCAGCTCCGGGCCGACCGAGGAGGCGTAGGGTCCAACTAGTTGTGGCTAAAGCTTTTGGTGGTGCCCTCGTAGCCAGCTTTGGAACGACGGAAGGGCATCACCAATTCGTCCGACGCTGCGAAGTATCGAGTCTGAGAGGGATCTCAGACCGATCTCCGTAACGCCTTTGCAAATCGTTGCGGTGCCTAATGGGCTTTGCCCGGTAACAGCGGAAGGCACCGCAAAGAACTCCCCGCGTTGATGATTGAACGAACAACGCTTGGTTGCGAAGAGAGGTTTGATGAAGTGGTCATGCAGTCTTCGTTCAGTCTTCGCTCAGTCTTCGCTCACCGCCGTGCGTTCGTTGCTTGGCGCGATAGGTTCGATCCTTGGCCAGGAGTGTGTCATTCTCGACGCATGAATTTTGATGAAGCCGCTGCGATCGTTACGGCATCTGGGGCCCCGTTTGTGATCGATGAGATCTTGGTTCGCGGAGCCATGACCCGAGTGTTTCGCAACTGCCCGCCTACCTTGCGGGAGGTGTACGCGCCCAACCGCGAGCGGGAGGGAGTGTTTTTGGTCTACGAAGAAGAGCGTTGGACGTTTCGCGACTCCATGGCCACAATTGATGCTTTAGCTTCAGTCTTGGTTAACGAGTTTGGGATAGCGAAGGGCGACCGGGTTGCCATTGGCATGCGGAACTACCCGGAATGGGTATTGTCCTTTGCCGCGATTACTTCCATTGGCGCGATTTCAGTCTCCTTAAACGCGTGGTGGACTACGGAGGAAATGGATTATGCGCTCGGCGATTGCGGAGCAAAGGTACTCATTGCCGATCGTGAGCGCGTTGAGCGGTGCGCTGCATCGTGCACACGGTTGGGAATTGCAACCTTGGCCGTTCGTTTGGGCGAAACAAACCCAGCCACTGAGGCAAAGCTTCTTCGTTGGGAAAACGTTATTCCTCAAGCGATCGCCGCAGGAGCCACAATGCCCGACGTGGCAATTGACCCCGATGACGATGCCACCATCTTGTACACCTCAGGAACGACGGGGTTTCCCAAGGGAGCCGTAAGTACGCATAGGGCTGTCACTCAAGCGCTTATGGCGTTTGGATGCCGAAGCGCGATTGATGGGATTCGCAAAGCTGCCAACGCAGACCCTTCGGTACCGGTTGTGCCGCCAGCCGATCCAACGTCGTTCATTTTGATTGTGCCGCTATTCCATGTGACGGGTTGCGTTCCGGTGATGTTGAGCTGCTTCTTCGCCGGGCTCAAGCTGGTAATCATGTACAAGTGGGAGCCAGAGCGAGCGTTGCAGCTTATTGAACGGGAGCGAGTTACCAATTTCGTAGGTGTACCTACGCAATCATGGGACCTGCTTGAAACACCAAACTTTTCCAAGTACGACACTTCCTCCTTGGTTGCTGTTGGCGGCGGCGGCGCGCCTGCACCTCCAGAGTTGGTAAAGCGGGTCGCCAACAGCTTCAAATCTGGTCGTCCACAAATTGGTTACGGCATGACGGAAACCAACGCCTACGGTCCAGCTAATAGCGGGCAGGATTACATCGACAAACCTTCCTCGACTGGCAAAGCCGTTCCCGTGATTCGCGTGGAAGTTCGCAACGATGCTGGCGAGGCGCTGGGGCCGAATGAGATCGGTGAGATCTGGTTCAACGGACCAAACCTGATTCGCGGATACTGGAACAAACCTGAAGCGACCGCTGAGACCATTGTGGATGGTTGGCTCCGTTCAGGGGACCTCGGCAAGACCGATGACGATGGCTTCATTTACGTAGTGGACCGGGCCAAGGACATGGTTATTCGTGCCGGCGAAAACGTCTACTGCGCCGAGGTGGAGGCGGCAATCTATGAGCACCCTTCAGTCATGGAAGCGGCGGTTTTCGGGGTACCTCATGAGCGTTTAGGTGAAGAGGTTGGCGTGGCTGTGTATTGCAAGGAGGGCCACACAATCACCGTGGAAGAGGTGCAGGCAGTCACTCGGGAGAAGCTGGCCAATTTCAAGGTCCCATCGAAAGTGTGGATCGTCACCGAACCACTCCCCCGCAATCCCGCTGGAAAGTTCCTCAAACGAGAGCTTCGCGACACGCTGGTGTAAAACGCCCCTGCGCGCGGTTCTTGGGGTGATCACTGTTTCAGTCTCCTAGGTGTTCCAGTGCACTAAGTGATCACTGTCAACGGGTTTTGGACCCTCCAGCATGGGACGCACACTCAACTCAGCAGACATCATTGGCCAGTCGGCAAGCTAAACCAAAGAAATGAAGAAACCGCTCAGGGTTAGGGTGCTGGCATCCGCTACCGTGCCCTTATGACCCCCGAAGCTTTGGGCGACCTTCTACAAACCTTTGTTACCGAATCGGTTCGTCACGCCGTGATGATTTGGGGTCCGCCCGGCGTGGGGAAAAGCGCTGTGGTGGCTCGGGTCGCACGCGAGCAGGGTTTGGAATTTATTGATGTTCGGCTTTCGCAGCTGGCACCTACTGATTTGCGCGGGCTACCGGTACCCAAGAACGGCACATCTCGATGGTTCCCTCCTGAATTCTTGCCGCGCGGTGGAACTGGCATCTTGTTTCTTGACGAGCTCAACATGGCTCCCCCAACCATGCAGGGAGTTGCACAGCAGCTGATCTTGGATCGCAAAGTTGGTTCCTACGAACTGCCCGATGGTTGGTTGGTTTGGGCCGCAGGCAACCGCAAGGAGGATCGGGCTTCGGTGCATGATATGCCCGCGCCCCTGGCGAACCGATTTCTCCATTTGGAAGTAACCGCCGATCTCGATAGCTTCCGCCGCTACGCCACGAACAAGGGTCTTGACGAGCGGATCAGCGCATTCTTGGCATTTCGTCCGCAGCTGTTGCACGATCTTGATTCGAAACGTCCGGCCTGGCCATCACCACGTTCCTGGGAAATGGCCAACACCTTGTTGCGCGCCGGTGCCGACATTGCCCCAGCCGTTGGCGAAGCTGCCGCAGCAGAGTTCAATGCTTTCTGCGAGGTCTATGGGCGCCTGCCAGAACTTGATCGCATACTCAACGGGGATGAAACGAAAAGCGCTGAAGTTCCTTGGCCCGACGAACCTTCGGCACGGTACGCCTTAACGTTGAGTTTGGCTCAGCGTGGGTCTGAAGCCGAACAAGCGCTGAACGGGTTTCGTTGGCTCAGTGTGAGGGCGGCACCGGAATGGGTGCAGTTGTATGCCGCTGATGTTTCTTGGCGTTTACGTTCGCTCGGGCGTCTTGGGGTGTTGGCCTCGTTGAGTCGCGGTGAGCCGGAGTTTTCTCGTTTCGTTTCCGAGTATGCAGGACTGTCTGGACATGGTGCCCCTGCGTCCTGATCAAAGCCCGGCCAACGAATCGCGTACGTTGCTCCAAGTTGCCCAAGACCCGGCTACCTCCGCGGAACACCTTGCGCGTTTGCTACGTGATCGTTCGCGTTTCGTTCGAGAGGCGGTCGCAGCGAATCCGAATCTTGGTGTCGACGAATTCACTACGGCTGCTCTGGGGTTTCCCGAAGCAGTCTTGAACAACCCGATTCTTGATTGGCGGTTGCTCGAGGACGCCAATTGGCTCGAGGATCTCGATGCACGAGCACGTCATCGGTTGATCTGTTCACCTACCGCTCCGGTTTCGATGCTGTGGTGGGCAGCACGATTTGGAACGCCTCAGGATCAGCTTTCCGTGCTTGGGAATCCTGCCTCACCCCCGGATCTCTTGGCCTGGATCATCACCCAGGACAAAGACGGAAACGCACGGGTTGCCCAACAGCACCGAGCGCTTCCGCCCTCCGCTCAAACACCAAGGGCAACCAACCGTTCGGGTGACGAAGTCGGCTCGATGGCATTAACAGCGGACCGCTACGGGAACAATCCCGCGGACACACCCGCAATACAAATCGCTGAAGACGCTGCTGCCGATGAGCTTCGGGTGCTTTCTGCGGGAGGGTTTAGCTCCGAGGCCATCGTCTTGATGAGCTGTTCCACACTTCCCGAATGGATGCAGCCGGTCTTAGCCAACGCCGATATCGAAACCCGGCGGATGCTAAGCAAACATATCGATGCAACAGCGGCCTCACTACAAACACTTGCCTTTGATGACGAAGTTGATATTCGATCACGAGTGGCGGAGCGAGCAAACTTGCCCGAGGAAACGCGAGCGCTTCTTGCACTTCTCGGACAGTTACCCACACAAACAGCTCACCCGGAGCCAAGCCTGCCCGCGCTGAACACCACCGCAGTACGCACACTGTCATCCCTACTGGAAACTGAAAGCTCTGAGCAAAGGGGCCATGTTGAGCACACTGAGAAGCAAAGCGAACTCGCTCAGACCACGGGGCGAATGTCTGAAATTGCCAACGTATCGGCCTATCTTGGGGCGAAGTTCCGTGAGACAACACAATCATTACCGCAACGCTGGATTGCCGCCCACCCGCTCGTGCCCAAATCGGTGTTGGCCGAAGCTGTAGTCTCCCATGACTGGCATGTGCGTGAAGCGGCGGCACGGAATCCGTCAATCACTCTCCAGATTGCGGCGATAGCACTGCTGGATTCCGATAAAGATGTACGCATAGCGTTAGCACTGAACTCTAGTTGCCCACCGGAGTTCCTCTCGATTCTGCAAACGGATTCCCATGAGGGGGTGAGAGAAGCTACGTCCAAAAACCCTCTTTGTAAGGAAACCGAACCGAACGTTGTGCAGTTGCAGACCAGGCGGCTGTTGAACAAACTGGCCAAACAAAACCCAGCTATTCGACGAGTTCTCGCTCGAATACCCGGCCAGAGCGTTTCTGAACAACGGGCCTTCGCTCTCGATGCGCAGTGGGAGGTTCGTTTGGCCT
>JAYSVF010000367.1:0-15480 GCA_043718695.1 Acidimicrobiia bacterium
CCAACCCGGCTGTTTTCTAGGCGAGCCAAGAAGAACAGCGTAATGAGAATCAAGGTGAGCCCGATGACCCAGTACCACTTATTCAGTGATTCTGAGTAGGGCTCAAATCCGGCCGAAGGTGGTCGTTGGATTGCCGAGATTCCTTCAGACGCTCCAAGAAAATCGAAGTTCTGGGCCGACAATCGAATGATTTCACCAAATCCCAGGGTCACGATGGCGAGGTAGTCACCACGAAGTCGCAACGTTGGGGCGCCCAGAAGCACACCGATGAGTAGCGACACAACCACGCCCAACGGGAACGCTAGGAGCCAGGGCCAAGTGGCATGCTTGGAAGTAAGTACACCTACGGTATAAGCACCGGTGGCGTAAAAACCTACGTACCCAAGGTCGAGCAGACCAGCCATTCCCACAACCACATTCAGCCCAAGGGCGATGAGAATGAACGGAACCACTGAGGAGCAAAGCAACGTCAAGAAGTCAACATCGGTGGTCTTGATGAGGGGAAGCCCACTCCACATTGGCAGGAAGTAGGCCGCGGCGATTGCCACGACGGCTATGGCACTGCGTGCGGCCTTGGGCTGACCGCTTAACAAGTTCGGTGCGCCAACCGCTCGCTTGGGCATGAACCTCTTCCAGCCAACGCTCACGGCCACGGCGGCAAGGGCGGCGGCGCCAGCTCCGGCGACAAATTTGAGGAACGAGATAACGAGGTCGAACATTGATGACCATGCGTCACCTGAGACCAGGGCAAACACCGACAACGACCTCATGCGCGGGCCCGTCCTAACTTCTCACCGAGCAAACCGCTTGGTCGAACCATGAGCACCAGCACCAAGACGGCAAAGGCAATCACGTCTTTCCATTTACCGCCGAACAGTGCCGAGCCGTAATTCTCCACCAGACCAAGGAGAAGCCCGCCAAGGAGAGCGCCCGTAATGTTGCCAATTCCACCAAGTACGGCGGCGGTAAAGGACTTCACACCGAGGAGGAACCCCACGTTGTACCGGGTTGACTCGTAGTAGAGGAAGTACAGGAACGCAGCACCGCCGGCCATGATGCCGCCGATAAGGAACGTCAGCAAGATCACTTGATTGACGTTCACACCAAGGATGCGAGCCGTTTCAGAATCTTGAGCCACAGCCCGCATGCCGCGACCAAGCCGAGTGCGGTTTACGAAGGCATAGAGCGCAATCATCATCAGAATTGCGCCGAGGACAGTCACGAGGTTCCGCACCTGCACATCGCCGGCCCCAACCGAGAAGAGTTTTTGGCGAGTGTTCCAAACCCGAGGGAAGGCGTAGGTGTCGCGCTTTTTGGAGCCGAATGCGCCGACGCTTTCCGAAATGGCCAGTGATGCACCAATGGCCGTGATGAGAAAGACCAACCGGGGGGCATTGCGTCGGCGTAGCGGTCGATAGGCCACAAATTCCAGCATGAGTGCCGTAGCGATGGAGAAGAGAATCGAAAAGATGAACATCAGCAGCAGAACGCCAAGAAGCGCGCCGCCTGACTTGATGGATTCAGTTCGGATGCCCAGCAGCCACAGGGCGCTGGAAGCTCCGAAGGTGCCAATCATGAATACTTCTGAGTTGGCGAAGTTGATGAGTCGTAAAACGCCGTACACCAACGTGTAGCCGAGAGCGATGAGCGCATAAATGGCACCCAACGAAAGTCCGTCGATTGTGTTCGGCCAAAACGTGTCGAGAAAAACCTGAAAGTTCATTGGCACCGGGAGGGTAGAGAAACGGGCAGCGAAGCAGTGCTTCGGCAATTGGGAACAATTCTTGGGAACAAGTGCCTAGGTTTCGAAAACCCACGGGCTTACGCAGCTCATGGGTTAACAAAGTTCAGGCGCCAACATGCAACGAGGGCCGGGAAGGCGAACCGTCCCGACCCTCGCTTGTTACAGGTCAGAGTAGTGATGCAAGACCACTGTCTCAGTTGTAGCTGGTTACTTAGATGATGCCCTTAGGAACAAGCTTGCCAGCGGTTACTTGGTAGGCGTACACAGCATCGCCAGCAACTTCGCCCTCTGGGGTGAACTTGATTTGCTTGGTGATACCAGGAGCGTCATAAGCGTCAATGAAGGCGCCAATTGCTTTACGCGTGGTCTTGCCAGCCTTGAGTGCTGCCAAGAAAACCTGTGCGCAATCGTAAGCTTCTGGCGAGTAGATAGCTGGGTCCTTGCCGAACTTGGCCTTGAACTTGGCCTGGAAGGCTGGGTTTACATCAGCAGGTGCGCCCGTTGCGGTAACGAGTGAACCCTCAGCAGCTGCGCCAGCATTGTCGATGAACTTCTGGTCAAGTACGCCGTCGCCTGCTACGAATTGAGCCTTTACGCCTGCATCGGCCATTTGCTTGATGAGCTTCGCTGCTTCTGCGTAGTAGCCACCGTAGAACACGGTGTCAACGCCAGCGGCCTTCATCTGGTTTACGGCTGCCGAGAAATCCGAACCCTTTGGATCGATTTGGGTGTCGGAAACCTTGAGGGCTCCAAGACCGGCACGAACGGTGTCAGCAAGACCCTTGCCGTATTCGGATGCATCGTCGATTACGCCAACCTTCTTGGCGGTCTTCTTCATGAGCTTCACGATGCCAGGACCCTGCTTGTCATCGTTGGCCAAGATGCGGTGGAAGTTCTTCCAGCCGTTCTCGCTCAACTTGGCATTCGTGGCGCCGGGCGTGATCATTGGGAAGCCAGCGGCTTCGAATACTGGCATTACAGCCTTGGTCTCGCCCGAGAAACCTGGGCCGATGAGGCCGAGGATGTTCTTGTTGGAAACAAGGGTTGGAGCAAGCGGTGAGGCCTGGTCTGGGGAACCCTGGGTGTCTTTGAATGTGGACTTGTCAAACTTGACCTGACAGTTTTTGTTGGCCTTGTTCCACTCGTCGAATGCGATCGAAGCGCCGTCAACCATGTTCTGGCCGAGTGCACCGTTCTCACCCGAAAGGGCGCCCATGAAGCCGATGGAGATGCCCTTGGCACACTTGAGGGCTTTGGGTTTGGTGGCTGCCGAAGCTACACCAGCAGTGCTGGTGATTACCATGGCTGAAGCTGCAACTACTGCTGCAACACGAATCGTCTTACGCACGATGGTCCTTCCTTAAGGAATTACTTGGGTTGTTCACCGAGTTCTCCCAGAAAAATACCGAGGTTGCTCGTTGAACAGCTGCTAGGGGTGGTCCTGCGGATTAAGCAGTGGGAAAGAGTATCGTTAAATCAGCCCCTAGGTGCCAGTTGCCACAAGTAAGTGATTAGGTCCCAATCCTGACCGCCGTTCAACTGAGCGTTTGTTCTACGTTTGACGGGCGTTCACGTAGGTTTTTCGCTGCCGATAGGTCGCTATTCGCCATATTCCCATCGCCGTGCTTGAACGGGAGGCAGCGAGGAGTAGCCGAGCCTTCCTGAACAAAAAGAACAAAAACACTAGAGAGCCGCTTCTGCAACGGGTTAGTTCACGAGCCCAAGACACGCCAAGAACAACTTTGAGGACCGATCGGCCAAGTCGAGGATCACGTCAAAGTGGTTCCGCCGGACAATTTCGAAAGACTGCACCGAGTCAGGATCATTGGTTTGGCGAATCTGCTGGGCGAAGTGTTGCGATTGCCACGCAAATTCGCTGGTGTCTTGCTCTCCCCAGGCAACCAAGGCTTTGCCGCGAATCGGGGGGTTTGCGAGGCTGCGCATCGGTGAGAATTTCCCCGCTGCGGCTTCGTCGAGGCGAAGTTCCGTGTTCACCGAGGTTCGCAGCAAAGGCAGGAGTTCAAATATGCCGCTCACCAACAAAAGCGATGGAGCCGAATTCAACTCCGTAAGATCCTCACCGGCAAAAGTGGCCAGGTGGGCGCCAGCGGAGTGCCCACCAAGTACAACTCTGTTTGGGTCAACACCGAACCGGGCCGCGTTGTCGACGATAAAGCGAACGGCTTGGCGTGCTTCTTCCACGACGGCGGAAAGCGCGGCTTTGGGTGCGAGGGTGTATTCAACGCTGATGTAGGTGAGACCCGCTGCGTTGAGGGCTGCAGCGGGGAAGGAAACATCACGCAACGATGATTCTTGCCAGTAGCCACCATGGAAGAAGACCAGTGTTGGAGCTGGCGAACCATTAGTTGAGGGTGCGGGGAACACGTCGATGATGTTGCGCACGTTTTTGCCGTAGCGAACTCCAAGCATTGATGAGCTGAGCAGGGCTTCGCGGACGGCTGCGCTTCGCTTTGCCCATGCCTCCACATAGGGCTGATAGTTCCCGTTGATTGCCGAACTTGGCGAGTATTCGCGCTCCAACCACTCGGGTGGAAAGCCTCTAAATCGTGCCGTTGCAGCTTCGGCTGTCCAAGGAACCGTCACGTTACGGGGCGGCGGTTGGTGAACTGAGGTTGGTCCCAGGATCGATCGGCAACGATGCGACAGAGCGCGGCGGCGGCAGCAAACGCGTCGGTGTGAGAGTTGTAGAGCGGCGCGAAGCCGAATCGCAGCACATCGGGTTCACGGAAGTCTCCAATGACGCCCTCGGCAATGAGGGCCTGCATGATCGGGTAGCCGTTTTCGTGATGGAAAATCACATGACTGCCGCGTTCGGAGTGCTTTGTTGGGGTGCCCATTCGCAGAGTCTGTGTAGCGTCAAGTGCGGCGACCGCTTCGATGAACGAATCCGTGAGTGACAAGCTTTTCGTGCGCAACTCGGCCATATCGACGCGTGCCCAGAGATCCAAGCTTGCCTCAAGCGCAGCAAAGGAAACCATTGGTTGGGTACCGGTGGAGAATCGGGTGATCCCTTGCGCTGGCGTATAGGTATTGTCAAAAGCGAACGGTGCAGCGTGGCCCCACCATCCGGTTAACGGTTGCTTCGCGCCTTGTTGATGACGAGTGGCGACGTAAATGAATCCTGGTGCGCCCGGGCCGCCGTTGAGGTACTTATACGTGCATCCAATGGCGAAATCGGCGTGGGCCGTATCGAGATGAACAGGGATTGCGCCGGCACTGTGGCTCAAATCCCAAATAGTAAGTACACCTTTGGATTGGGCGAGTGCAGTGAGGGAGGCCATGTCGTGCACTCTGCCGCTTCGAAAGTCAATGTGGTTGATCAGGATGGCGGCAATGTTGTGGGCATCAGCTGCATTGAGCCGCTGCACCACATCGTCGACATCGCGGGCGACGACGAACTCTCGCCCGTTTTGCTGATCAACCGCTGATTGGGCCACATACAGATCAGAGGGAAAGGACGTGGCATCAGCTAGAACAATTGTACGGTTTGGTTGCATGTCCATGGCTGCGTGGATGACCTTAAACACGTTGATGGAAATCGAGTCGCCAATCAACACCTGGCCCGGCGCTGCCCCGATTAGTGGGGCTAACTTCTCCCCCACTACAACTGGCTTATCGAACCAGCCGTGGGCGTTCCAGCTACGAATAAGGCTCTGTCCCCATTCCAGCTCCGTTACCCGAAGTACCGCGTCGCGAGCGGCCTTTGGAAGTGCGCCGAGGGAGTTCCCATCGAGGTACACCACCGATTCGGGCAGTACGAATTCTTCCGCCGCCCAGCCAAGTGGATCAACCGAGTCACGTTCCTTGGCCTGTGCCATCAAAGCAAGAGATGTGGCCAGTCGATGGTTCGAAGGTGTACTCAAGGCATTCTTTCGGTCAGAGAAACGTTTCGCTGTTGCTAAGCAGCGAGTGAGACATTTGGATCCCAAGGCTAAACGTCTCCCGATTGAAAGAGGGTGGCGTTCTACGAAACATGATTTTGGTGGGCGCCAGCGTTAGGGGTAACGAACGAAAACAAGCTCCGAGATGTCAAAAGGGAGTTCCACCCGAAGGCAGAACTCCCTTTCGCCAATCAATGCAACGTTGGACCTGGGCGAAGCCCGAAGATCAAATAGTTGCGGGCCCCTTCGCCAAAGGCTTACGCCCTAGGAAACGGAGTGTTCAAAAGGTTGATCAGATACCGATGCGCTGTGCGAGCTGCTCGCGGTGGTAGGTGGGGTCACCGAAGAGCAGTTCCGATGATTTCGCACGCTTGAAGTACAGGTGCGCATCGTGTTCCCAGGTGAAGCCAATGCCACCATGGATTTGGATGTTCTCGGCGGAAGCGTGGAAGTACGCCTCGGAGCAGTAAGCCTTAGCCAGTGAGGCAACAACGGGTAGCTCGTCATTGTCTTCAGCAGCTGCCCAACCTGCGTAGTAGGCAGCGGATTTGGCGGATTCAACTTCGAGGAGCATGTCGGCGCACTTGTGCTTGATGGCCTGGAATGAACCGATTGGGCGACCGAACTGCACACGAACCTTGGCGTAATCAACGGCCATGTCAAGGCACTTCTGGGCACCGCCAACTTGCTCGGCGGCCAAGGCAACCGCGGCCTTGTCAAGCATCTTGGTGAGGTATTCCCAACCCTTACCCTCTTCGCCCCACAGGTAACCATCGGCGTTGTCGAAGGTGATCTTGGCTTGCTTGCGGGTTTGATCCATCGTTGACAGTGCAGTGCGGGTTACCCCGGCAGCATCGCCCTTGACTCCGAACAGTGAAACACCCTTGTCGGTGACGGCGGCGACGATCAGTGATTCGGCCGAAGCACCGTCAATGACGAACATTTTCTCGCCGGAAATCTTGTAGACGTCACCTGATTTGGTGGCCGTGGCAGCAATGCCGTCTGCGGTCCATTTGCCGTTGGCTTCTGTGAAGGCCACAGTTGCAGTTCCACCGGCCGCTACGGATTGCAGCAACCACTCTGGGCCTTGTCCGCCGACGATCATGGCGAGGTTGGCGGCGAGAGCCACGGTTGAGAAGAACGGGGTGCAAATGAGGTTGCGGCCCATTTCTTCCAAAATCACAATGAGCTCTACGTAGCCGTAGCCCGATCCGCCCTGTGCCTCGGGAATGATGAGGCCTTGAAGACCGAGTTGCTCAGCCATCTGTTTCCACACGACCGGGTCATAACCCAGTTCGGTTTCCATGAGACGACGTACCTCGGTGACCGGGGATTTTTCGTCGAGAAAGCGGCGGACTGATTTACGGAGCTCTTCCTGCTCCTCGCTGAAGGCGAAGTTCACGGGTGATTCCTTTGGCGCGTGTGAGGGTTGGGTAAGAAATTTGGTTTTGCTTTGTGGCGGTCAAGCCGAGGCAAAAACCGACGGGCACATTCTTACTAGACCGCTCGGTCAAGAAGAAATCGAGAGCGACTTTTTTCCAAATTTCCTCGGTAGTGATCAAGGAGTTCGGAAACGAAGATTGCCGGTTGTTTTGTGGTGGTAGGTCGCCGTAGCCTTAGCCGATGCCCACACCGGTTGCCCCCTATCTGCACTATTCCGATACGCAAGTTGAGATCACTCGCACCGTTGTTGGACCCTATGACAACAACGTGTTTGTGGTGCGCTGCCGGGCTACTGGAGAGGCTTTGTTGGTAGATGCGGCCGACGAGCATGAACAGTTGTTACAGCTGTGCCGCAGTCTTGACGTGCGCAAGGTAGTTGAAACCCATGGTCATTGGGACCACATTCAAGCGGTAACCGAGGTACGAAATGCTGGCTATTCAGTCGCAGTAACCGCCGCGGATGCGCACATGCTGCCCTCCTATGACGAAATCCTCGAGGACGATTCGGTGTTGCAAGTGGGCCGTGTCCGCTTACATACGATCGCCACTCCTGGTCACACAGCGGGTTCGATGTGTTTTCGGATCGAGGGTTCTCCGGTTTTGTTGAGCGGTGACACGTTGTTTCCGGGTGGCCCGGGTGCGACAAAGTTTGAGGGCTCCAGCTTTGAGGGAATCATTGAATCGATTGATCGTCGACTGTTCACCTTGGATGCGAACACGATTGTGATGCCCGGTCATGGTACCGACACCACCATTGGCGTTGAGCGGCCGAGTTTGCAAGCTTGGGTTGATCGAGGCTGGTAACAAAAACTCCACTACGGGTGCGGGCCGCCACCAGGTTGGTCGTCACGAGCAGAAAGCCGATTACCGCATAAGCAATGGCCCGGGGCATCAGCCAATGGCCAATGGCCAATGGCCTATGGCCAATGAAGGTGATGCGCTGGTTTGCCCTTGCCTGGCAAGGCTCAGCGCGTTAGGTCATTTTTGCGTCAGAAGCGGCTATAGCCCAGGCCAAACCTTCGGCGGGGTCTTCAATCGCCAAGCGCAGTGCCCATCCAGTTGCTGGGCTACCGTCGTCCCACCAGAACCAGCGAAGCTCCGATGCCGCTTGGCCAAGTTCGTCGGGTTCAATGTGGTCTTGGCCATCGAAACCCGCTAGGTGTTGGAGCGCCCACCATGCTGCGGCCCGGCCCGAGGCTGCTCCCCGGCGACGTCCTTGCGCTCCCCCGCTTGCTGCGGCCCACGCCATATGCGCCATTGCTTCATCAGGGGCGATACGGGCTCGTCGATGGTTAGAACAGCCAAGCGTTGCAACGGCGTCTGCTGCCGTGCCGCGAACGGCAATGGTATCGACTCGACCATTGGATCCGCTGATCCAAGCCGCCACTAAATCCCAAAGACAACGCAACGTTTCTGAATCATCGACCGTTTTGGAGTTCCGCTTCCCTGGCACCGAAAGCACCTCAAGCTGCAGCGGCACCGGAGGGCTGGAAAATACGGCTTTAGCCGGTTGATACTCGGCTAGGTGGTACTCGGGTTCCCAATCGGCAAGCTGTAACGGTATCGAAAGCACATCAGCAAACGGCACATCGCTGTGGTCAAACTGTTCGCCACGCAAGGCACATTCGTGGGCAACCATGCCTGCTTCGGGTGATTGGGGCAGAAATTCCCTAAGTGCACTGAATCTATGTGTACTTGCCATTACCTCGGCGAAGGGCCCGAGGGTAAAACGCTCCGCACTGGAACCTAAAACTGCCGCAGCAAATACCGGGGGCGCGTCGAGGGCCAGACGGTATTCGGCGTAGGCCGCCGCGGGCCAAAGTTGCTTACCTCGGCTCTGCGCGGCCCGGCAACGATCTCGCAGGTCTACAACGAGGGGCCAGCAGTCATCAAAGGACCATCGATCGATCAGGCCGGTGAGCCCATCGAGATCGCCTATGGCAACGGCTTCGTCGTTGTCTTGTTCGCCCATCGACACAGTTGCAAACGTTATCCGTGTTCAAATGTTCGTGCGTAAAGGAATGATGATTTTCCAAAAGTTCGTTACCCGCCAGGGCCAAGTAGTTGAAAACCGTCTAATTCGTGGGGGTAAAACCGTTTGAGCAGTGGCCCGGTGCTGGCTGGTGTTGTGGTCTGATTTAGGTCGCCAGCAGAGCGGCAAGGGCTACGAAGGCCCGAGATCGATGCGACATGGCGTTTTTCACCGCTTCGCCCAGCTCGGCAAACGTGGGAGGTTCGGTTGCAAAGTCAAAGGGTTCTGTTGTGGTCCCAGCCAAACCCTTTCCAGGGGAGCCAGGCGTGTGTGTATCGGTTGTCTGAATTTCGATGGGGGCGAAAATCGGGTCGTATCCAAAGCCGCCATTGCCGTGTGCGGCTCGAGTGATGAGTCCCCGAATTCGACCTTCAGCCCAAACTTCGCTTCCATCGGGCCAGGCCACAATCGCGACTGTGGCAAAGGAAGCAATTCGATCGGCCGGCAGCAACGCTTCAACTCGAATGAGTTCGTTCAGCAGTTTTTGGCAATTGTCGGAATAGGTCGCGTTTTCACCGGCGTATCGTGCCGTAAACACGCCAGGTTCGCCTCCAAGGGCCTCGACGAACAGACCTGTGTCATCGGCGACGGCGGGTTTGGCGGTGGCTTGGGCGAGCGCATGGGCCTTGAGACGGGCGTTGCCCAACAATGTGTCGGCGTCTTCAACAACCTCGCCCACCTCTTCCGGTCGAGGGAGAACGACAAGCCCGGGCAGGGTGGAGCGTAGGAGTGCTTCTATCTCAGCAACTTTGTGCGGATTCGCCGAAGCCATCACCACTTCAGTCAGTACGCCTTTCGCTAACACGCGCGCGGCTGGCATACGTTGTTGGATCTCTGGCTCTTCAGTTGATGAAGGCACAGTCGATGAAGCCACATTTGGAGAAGGCACAGTCGATGAAGGCACGGGTTTAGTACCCGACCCCAAACGCTGTCCAGAGGCCATTGGCATCAATCACCAGTTTGTAATCCACGTAACGTCCCTTTGAACGGGTTTGGTCGATGTCTTCGGGATTGAACCCCAGCTTGGCGAGAACTGCTTCGTCTTCAAGTGTCCATTCGGCGGGTTCTTTCAGGGCGACCGCGGGCCAAACAGTTCCTCCGCGTGCATCTCTGCCGGGCGGTAATTCGAGAAGCTTGACGATTCGGGCTAGCTCGTCGGATCCGCCGGCATCGAATTGTTCTTTCCAAGCTTTGGTGGGGCCGCGTTCGCCTACAAATCCCCATCGGAACCGACGGTCGCCGATGATGTCACGCAGCCCGTCGTAGTTGTGAATGATCGCGGCGCTGTAAATCGAGTTCGCCGTTGACAGCACCAATTCGCTGACCGGGGTTCCATCGGCAAGGTTGCGGGCCACGCCGTCACCGTGAGGGATGGTGGTTGGGGGGATGGTTGTCGGTGGAATTGTGGTGGTGGCTCCGGTTGTTGATGGCGCTGGGGTTGAGGTTTCGGCTGCGCTCGATGAATCTAATGATGCGCCGGAAGCAATTGTGGGCGCATCGGTTGATGCTTCACTGGAATCAGCAACGGTTCCCGCGGTATCGGTGCAGCTACTAAGCACACCTAGGGACCCAGCTACCACCAGGATGAGCGCAAGCCGGTTTGCAGGGCGGTTTGCAAGCCGGTTTGCAAGGCCGTTTGCAAGGCCGTTTGCAAGCCAATGCGGGTTTGCGTGGCGACGTTTCGACAGCATCAGACTCGCCGCGCTGGGGGGTTGGCCAGAACCAGTTGTTGTTCGGCGAGGATGCGTGCGATGCCAGCTTCGGCGAGCCCAAGCATGGATTCGAGTTCGCCTCGAGCAAAGGTCATTCCCTCGGCGGTACCTTGCACTTCGGCGAAGCGGCCCTCCGAGGTCATGACTACGTTCATGTCCACATCGGCGGTGGAATCTTCGGAGTAGTCGAGGTCCAACATTGGAATTCCGCCGACGATACCCACACTGATTGCCGCACACGCAGCAGTGAGTGGATTGCGGGGGATTGATCCTGATTGCACTAAGCGGGTACAGGCGTCATGCAGGGCTACATAGGCGCCGCAGATACTGGCGGTTCGGGTGCCACCATCGGCTTGGAGAACATCGCAATCAAGAACAATTTGGCGTTCGCCGAGGGCCTTCATATCGGTGACTCCGCGCAATGCTCGTCCGATGAGGCGCTGGATTTCTTGGGTCCGTCCGGATTGTTTTCCTTTGGCGGCTTCTCGGTCGTTGCGTTCAGGGGTGGCGCCGGGCAGCATCGAATATTCGGCGGTGACCCAGCCTTTGCCGGAGTTTTTCATCCAACGCGGTACGTCTTCGTCGATGGAGGCGGTGCACAACACACGGGTGCGACCAAAGCTCACCAAGACCGATCCTGCGGCGAACTCGGTGTAATCGCGGGTGAAGGTGATCGGACGTAGATCGGCTGGTGTGCGGTCATAACTGCGTGAAGACATCCGTCCAGGCTAAACCCCACCGGGTGCCGGGGTGGGATCAATGCAGTTCACGCACACCGATTTACCGCGGGAACGCACGCCAAAAGGGCTCCTTTGAGCTACGTTCCCAAGACACCGTCACCGAAGCGATTAGTGCGTGTTCGCGGAAGTGACTTTACAGTGATTTCGGTGTGATTTCCGCAGTGGTGCTGAGGATTGGGTTGAAAACACTGCAAGCAACTTCCGCATCTCTGCACTAGAAGTACACGATCTTTTTCGCTCGTTCGGTTACGTCATCGATGTCTCCGGCGTAGGCACCGGTGGAGAGGTACTTCCAGCCACCGTCACACACGATGGTAACGATCACGCCTTCTTCGATTTCTTCGGCGCATTTTGCCGCAGCGGCCATGATTGCACCGGAGGAAATTCCGGCAAACACGCCGGCTTCGCGAACCATTCTGCGAGTCCATTCAATGGATTCTTTGGGGTGCACCACTTTTTTGCGGTCGAGAATGTCGAAGCCGTTGTTGTCGGTGAATACTTCGGGGATGTAGCCGTCGTCGAGGTTGCGTAGGCCGTCAACCATTTCGCCACTTGGCGGCTCAACCGCCCAAATTTGCACGGAAGGTTTCACGCTTTTCAAGTACGAGCCCACCCCGACCAGGGTTCCACTGGTCCCGAGCCCGGCAATGAAGTGGGTGATTTCTGGGCAGTCTTTGTAGATTTCTGGCCCCGTACCGTTGAAGTGCGCCGCTGGGTTGGCGGGATTGCCGTACTGGTAGAGAAAGACCCATTCGGGGTGTTCTTCGGCCAGGCGCTGCGCCAAGCGGACGGCCCCATTTGAACCTTCCGAGCCGGGTGAGTCGATGATGTCCACGTCATAAGCCTCAAGCATTTGACGTCGCTCCGGGCTCACGTTGGTAGGCATCACGATCTTCAACTTGTAACCCTTAAGCGAACATACGAGGGCTAACCCGATGCCAGTGTTGCCGCTGGAGGGTTCCATGATGGTTGCGCCTGGCGTGAGGCGGCCGTCAAGTTCGGCGGCTTCGATCATGTTGAGCGCAATGCGGTCTTTTACGCTGCCGCCGGGGTTTTGACCTTCAAGTTTCGCGTAAATTTTTACGCGAGGGTTGGGGCTCAAAATGGAAACATCCACCATTGGCGTGTTGCCAATGAGTTCCAGGGGAGTACGAACTATGGCCATGGGGGTGTGCCTTTACGGGGCCTTGATTACAGGGCGCCGCCAGCAACAGCGGGAAGGATCGAGATGACGTCACCGTCTTTGATTGGTGCTTCAAGTTTGCCAATGTAACGCACATCATCGTCATTGACGTAGAGGTTCACGAACTTGTGGAGGTTGCCATCTTCGGTAACGATTTGTCCGGCGATGCCCGGGAATTGGGTGGTGAGGTCGGTGAGGATGTCGCCAACGGTTGCTCCCGTAACGGCCACCTTGGCTGATCCACCAGTGTGGACGCGAAGGATCGTGGGGATGCGAATGTCTACGGTGCTCATGAGTTTCCCTCTGGTTTGCGGCCGATTCTGGCCAAGTTGAGTCTTGTCTGGATTGGTTGGATTGCGTTTACGCCATCCTAATTCCCGACCAACGTTATCGGGATTCCAGAAATTCCTAAACCACCGGTCGTTTACCACGGCCTTTTCAGCGAGTGATGGTGACCTGTTCTTCGGTAATAGTGCCGTCGACAATGCGGTAGCTGCGCAGGACCGGGGCGTCGTCACGGAGGGAAACAATCACGTAGTGCCAGCCAGGATCGGGTGCTTGGACTACATCAGTGGGTGAGGGATATGCGGTGGTGTGGGTGTGGCTGTGCATCACGCCGATGATTTCGAACCCGTCATCTTCGGCAGCCAGCTCCGCTCGCAGGTGGGCTTTGGGCGGGATTGTGTAGACCTTTGACGAGTTGGCATCGTTTCCAGTAGCGACAAACCGGCTGCATTTGGCGGTGGAGTTCGCCCCAACGCCGGGGGTTCCCACGATGAGTCCGCAGGCTTCCATCGGTAGGCCGTCATAGGCGTGGGCGATCATTTCAGCGTAGGCGCGGCCTGTAAGTTGCAACACGATCTTTACGGTAGTCCCCGCAAGCGTCACCTCTGGCAGCCGAACTGGCCTTACCGGGGCCGATTTGTGATCAAAGGTGTCCAAAGGTGCGCGTATCCCGAGTCAGAATAGGGAGGTTATGGTCGCACCAAAGCAGATCGTTCAAAACAAGCCGAAGAAGACTGCCAAGGCGCTCGCCGGGTCTACAGGTGGCGATAAGAAGGTCATTGCTTCGAATCGTAAGGCGAAGCACGATTTTGAGATTCTCGATACCTATGAGGCTGGGATCGTGCTCGTGGGTAGTGAGGTGAAGTCTCTGCGTGACGGGATGGTGCAGGTGCGTGATGCGTATGCCCGTGTTGAAGGCAATGAGATGTTGCTGTTGGGCGTGAACATTTCCCCGTATTCCTTTGCCCATGGTTTTGGGGCGCATATTCCTGATCGTGGCCGGAAGTTGTTGATGCATCGCTGGGAAATTAATGAGCTCAAAATGCGTATGGCTCAGGATCGCTTGGCGCTCTTGCCGTTGTCGTTTTACTTTTTGAATGGTCGCGTGAAGGTTGAACTGGCGCTTGGCCGTGGACGGAAAACCCAAGACAAGCGTGATGCGTTGGCCGATCGCGACGCGAAGATGGATATGGATCGGGCCATGTCAACGAACCGCAAAGCTGTCCTTACCCGTCGGCACAACCTGTTGACGTAATCTTTTGCGGTACCCGCTGAACCGCTACGTGTGCATACTGGGTGGATTTTGTACCCTGGAAACGGTTAAACGCCCACCAATTATGTTCGCATAGCTTTCCGACGCCTGATTTGATTGGCGTGACCGCGGTTAACCTGCCCCGAACACCGCGCTCCAACAGGGCAAGGGAACAAGGTCAGCTGAGAGGGCTCTGCTAAGCGGCGAAGGATTTGGTGGGGCCGGGGCGAAGTGGGCGGCCAGAGCAAGGCCAACGACTAAGCCTGGCGAGCACGAAGTCCGCTAACCCAGTACGGGTTTTGTTGCAGCGGATGAGCGGAGGGTGGCCAGGGAGAAGAGGAGAAGCCCGGCAGCTAACCCCGCACCAATCAGTGAAAGGGTGTGATAAGCGAGCATATCTTTAATGAATCCGGAACTAAAGGCCGCCACTCCCCCACACAGGCTCATGATCAAATCGACGGAACCCTGTACGCCTACTTTTTCACCTGCTGGCACGTTGTCGGAAACGAGTGCCGTGCCTGAGATCATTGAGCCACTCCAGCCGAGCCCCAGCAGAAACAGGCCCAAGAACAACAGCGGCGGTTCGGTTCCAGCACCGGCAGAAACAAGGGTGGCTGCCACCATGACTGATGCGCCCAGCAAGATTGTGCGGAGTCGTCCCCAACGATCAGAAAGCCGTCCGACGAAAGGGGCCAGCCCATACATACCCACGACGTGAAGGGCGATTACATAGCTTGATTCCCCATCGTGGCCGTGTTCGCGCATATGCAGTGGGGTCATGGTCATGACGGCGACCATGGCGGTTTGAGACACAATCATCGAGATGAATCCAAGGGTGGCCAACCGATTTTGGCGAACTACCCGAACCGCATGCCCGAGCCGTGGAACGGTAATTTTTGCGGAACCTGTGACCCCTCCCGCAACGATCAGTGGATCGGGTTTCAGGCGAATCGCCGTATTGATAATCGCGCCTACTAACAACACGATGGCGAAAAGGTAAGGTCCGCTGAAATCCTCCAAGCCCCAACTCGTGGCCAGTTTGCGTAGCCGTTCAACGAGTACCAGCGAGAGCACGGCACCAAAGGTTGACCCGAACATCAGCATGCTCATGGCTTGGGCTCGTTCGCTGGGGAGCGTGAGGTCGGCGGCGGCGTAACGGGCCAGGAGGTTTGTGCCTTGCCCTACGC
>JAYSVF010000368.1:0-2663 GCA_043718695.1 Acidimicrobiia bacterium
ACACGAATTCCGCTTGGCTTCCATCAGCAAAGTCATGATGGGCTACGCCACGCTCATTGCCGTCGAGGAAGGCAGCATAAAACTCGACGACGTTGTTGAATCCGCAGAACCCCCCGAACAAGCGGACCGTCCAGAACACAGCGAACCCGAGCGAGCCGCAGGCCAGGTGCCAGTCACACTTCGTCAGCTGCTGTCTCACGCGGCCGGGTTCGGATTCGACAGCGGTTCCAAGCAGGTTTCGCCACCGCAAACAAGGCGGATCTACTCTAACGAGGGCATCGAACGGGCTGCGGTGTATGTCGAACAGTGCACCGAAATGCCCTTTGTTGACTACCTCCGCGAAGCCCTCTTCGAACCGCTTGCGATGGTCAACACCGAGCTGCGAGGATCACCCGCAAGCCACGTGCATTCGAACCTTCTCGATCTGTCGCTCTTTGCCCGCGAGTTGCTTCGCCCGACCTTACTCGCGCCCGAAACCTTTGCCGATTTCACCACGTGTCAGTTCCCATCGCTCGCTGGCATACTGCCGGGCATTGGCCGGTTCGATCCGTTGCCGTGGGGTCTGGGTGTGGAAATCAAAGGCCACAAGCATCCTCACTGGAGCGGACGGTTCACCTCACCATCCACATTCGGTCACTTCGGTGGAACCGGTACATTTTTGTGGGTGGACCCAACTCGGGATTTGGCCGTCGTTGCACTGGCGGACCGAGAGTTCGATGCATGGGCCATGGCAGTTTGGCCTCCATTCAACGACGCGATTGTTTCGTGGTACCGCGCAAGCTAATACTCCACGATCGCGAGAATTCGGCGGAACGCAAACGTGGGCCGGTCTGAAGAAGCAATCAAAACGCTACGATGCATGGCGATCAACAAACGACGCAACACGATTCTCAGGAGTACCTATGGAACGAGCAACAACTGTGGCTGTCATTGGAGGCGGTGCCGCTGGACTTACCGCTGCACATTTCCTCGCACGAGCCGGAGTTGGTGTCGAGGTGTTCGATCAAGATCGCTCGATTCTGAAACGAGCGTTGCTAAAAAATCTCCCAGGCACCGAAGAACTCGAAGGACGGGACCTTTTAGCTTCGTTACGCCACAAACTTTCGGCACTCGGAGTCCCCACCTCGACCGCGAAGGTTGAAGACGTACAACCAGCCGACGAAGGGTTCACGGTGCTTACCGGCGAAGATGCAATCACAGTTCGCTACGTGGTACTTGCTACCGGTCAGGGCACACTCAAGTTGACGTCGCTTGAGGTCGATACCACCGAAGCACGGCAGCCTTTCGTGAAGGTCAATGTGGTTACCAACAACTGGGGTGCCACGTCGATCCCCGGAGTATGGGCTGCGGGTGTGGTTGCTGGTTGGCCTTCGCAAGCTGTTGTGTGCGCGGGAAGCGGAGCCAACGTCGCAATCGAGATCATAAGCGCACTGAAGGGTGAGTTTTGGGTAGACCACGATGACTCAGCCATGGCGCCCGATCCTGCCTGAGCCTCTCACGCCCACCTGAGCCCAACGTCTGCACACACCTGTGGCAACTCCCCACAAACTTGGTGGTTCTGTCCGCCCCGTGCGCGCCACGGTCATCGTTCCCTGCTTTAACGAGGAGGGCTATATCGACCGTCTGTTGTCGACGATGCTTCCCCAACTGCTGACCGACAACCGGTGGCGTGTCGTGCTCGTCGACGATGCAAGCACTGATGCCACGCCGAAACTTCTCGCCTTGGCCGCTATGACCCACCGAAGCCGACTATCGATCGTTACCGGTCGCTATGGCTCCCCGGGCGGATCACGCAGTGCTGGTGTTGCGGCCGCCATGGCGACGAGTGAATTGTCCCCTGAATGGTTCGTTACGGTCGATGCCGATGTGGAAGTCAGCAAGGATTGGTTGACCCAATGGAACGCGACGTTTGATGCTATTGATAGTGATGAAACGGTGGGGGCGATCAACGGCGGAGAGATTCAAGATCATCTGTACGCAGATCATCCGAACGCCAAGACCGTGAGTGGCGCATTCGGTCTTGGCATCAACACTGGCGAACGTCTCGCTGGTATTACCAACCTCAACGGAGTAAACCATGCCGTGCGCTGTATCGCGTATCTCACTGCTGGCCCCTACCTTCAGCCCACCGCCCCAAGTCCCGACGGGTTGATCTCGCTTGCCGGAGAAGATTGGGATCTGGGCGTTCGCTTGCGTCGAGCGGGGTTTCGGATTGTGGAGACGCCCGCTTCAGTCATCGATCGCGGTCGCCGGTTCCTGGCCGACGTTCATGCCTATGTGAGTGGCGAGGCTTACGAAGGTGCCTTCAAACGGCTCAAACCCACTGGTGGCCCACAAGACATTGCTGCCGATGAAGTTGCGAGCCTTGTCGACGGCGCAATCGAACGATCTCTGCGACATTTTCTTCTCAAGCCAATCCTCGCCGGTGCGGTTCCCGTCGAATCAGTTGAAGGGCTTTCGGTATCCACCCAAGCAGCGATGCTCGACTGGGTGGTTCGTTGGCCGCGCCCGACCTTTGAGGAGTCACGCAACGGTTTCATCTTTGGTCGCTTGGAACGATTCAGCCACGCATTTAGTGATTCGGTTCGCGTGGATCTCAACCTCCAACTCGATACGGTTCTGTCCCTCATCTCCTGAGATTCTTTATCCCATACAACAGGATC
>JAYSVF010000369.1:0-36276 GCA_043718695.1 Acidimicrobiia bacterium
GAGCAGACATTGGGTCTTGTCGGTGGTCAACACGGCCGTTGTTCCGCTGAGAACAAGACAGTCAAGATTGACCGTGTCGGACAGCTCCAAAATCGTCGGTGTGCCGTTAAATAGATGAGCACCTGCGGGTGGCGGTGGTGTCGTCACAATTACCGTAGTTCCACCAGTGATGCTCACCACACTCGGAATAACAGGGCCCGTGGGTGCTGGTGGGTTTGGTAGTTGAAGTCGGCCAGTCAACCACGACCAGACCGCCACACCATCAGCACGATAGACAACCAGGTTCGCATCGTCTTGCATGAGCAGGTAGTTACCTGCACCCGTGCCGTTGGTCCAGCTTGCCCAAATTGCATTGGTAGGCGGATTAGCGGTCGAATACATGACCAGGTTTCCATCGCCCTGCATCAAAAGCCCCGATCCCCAATTGCCGCTCGAACTTGATGACCACTTCACGCTTGTTGGAGCTTGCATGTCCATCACTACGAGATTTCCCGACGTAACCGTTGCGCGGTAACGCCCGTTGGGGGAAATCAAATATCCGCCATCGAGAAGATACTGATCTCGGTTTAGGCGATACGGGACCCCCGGCGGTGCGGGTGGAACTGTTGTTGGTGGAGCGGTCGCAGGAGGTGGTGGGGGTGTTGTGGTCGGCGGATAGACAGGCGGTGGAGGCGTGCCGGGAACGTTGGAGACACTTAGCACTACGTAGTCAATATCAAGATCTGCGGTGTACGGGGAACCAACAAACACGTCGGCCTGAAGGCCCCAGTTCAAAGCGTTCACGCCATTCATCGAGACAGAAACGTTTTGCCATGCGGTGCCAACAGTAGTGAAATCGGTTTTCGCATTCGCTGGAGACTCTCCGTTTTCCAACAGGCTGACCTTGCCGCTAATCGGCACACCGGTGGATGAACGCACTGAAGCGATCAAGTTGTACTGCTTGGTTGGGCCAACGGGCGTGATGAGCGCTTGGCAGATCGATACGTCACCGGCGTTGTTCGCACGCAACTTCGCGTGCTTCAGTCCCGATGGTGTTGATCCCGTAACGACCGACCAGGTGGCGGATTCAGCACGTGAGCATGCTTGGAAGGAGGATTGGCCGTTCTCGAAGGAGAAGTTTTTGAGGTAGCCATATTCTTGGACCGTTGACGGCGCTTCGTTGTACGTGACTTCGATAAAGGTTTGTTGCCCGGTTGGGGCGGTTCGCTGAACACGGCAGTAACCCTGGGCGGATCCCATATCGAGCATGAGACCGAGATTGGTTTGGGAGTTCGCAGCCCACTCCGCAGCGAAGGCGGTGATGTTTGCCGTCGAGTTTGAATTCGGCCCCGTAGGTGATGCCCACACTTCACCGTTCCAAGAAGCTCCGGGCCACGTTTGCCCGAAGTAGTAAGCAGACGTAAGTTTGTGAACACCGATTGAGTTGGCGTAGGGGGCGGCTGGATTGGTCTGGTTGTCACACGATTGCACCCGCATATTCAATGTGGCATTCGTGATGGTCTTGCCTGCGAACAGCGTGGGGTCAAACTGAATGTAGGAACGCCACTGCGAACCCCACCAGTTCCCGAAAATAAGTTCGTTGGTCCATGCTGAAAACGAATTGCCACCAGAGTTGTTTCCCCACGGCATGTATCCCAAGTTCATTGGATTCCATGGCTGGAGTTGCACCGTTGGGTCAATGGTTACTGGGTAGACGCGGTCCTTATCACGAAGCCAATCCATGGAGGGCGCCACAACAATTGTGTAGCCAGCCTCTTCCGAAACAAGATCCATCTTGACGTTCACGTAGGCGTTCCCTGGCGTGTTTGCGCCGCTGCGGGAATCGAAAGCAAAAGCGGGTGGGATCGTGAACACAACCTTGGCACCCTCATCAACGAATTCTATGCTTCCGTCTTTCGTCGTGCGTGGTTTCATACCATCAGCAGATACCGGAAAGCGAAAGACCGGCGCCTCAGGCCCGGCGGGTGGGCCGCTTAGGACAATAGATTCCTTCACTGCATCGGGGAGAATTTCATATGTCAGCTTAGTTCCCACACCGAAAGCTTGATCAAAGTCAACTTCGTTTAGCTTGTTCGAACGTTTCGCTCGGCTGGACCGGCTCGGTGTGGCTTTGCCCTCGCCAGCTCTAACACCTCGCGACGCTACGGCCGTATTCGTCTTATCTTGGTCGATGCCAGAAGAGTTTGGCTTGCCAAGCCGCAGTTGCCTGCCGGGTTTTCCAACAGAAACCAGATCTGCGCTGTCGGTTGAACCACCAATCCTCACTGGCTCAGCCAACTCTGCGGCGAACCCATCGCCGGAGGGAATAAGATCGGTAGAGATCTTTGTGCGCTTACCAGTCTTGCCATCAGAAACGGATTTTGGAGCGACACCCAAACGGATTGTCCGAGTGCCGTCCTCATTGAGAACACTGTCGTAAATGTCGCCTTCGCTCACCACTCCGGCTCCACGATCTGCACGATTGGAGACCTGCTGCACCGGAGTATTGCCAGCCGCATTCCGCTCTGGTTTGTTGTTTTTAGCTTGCGCCTCCAAAGCTTTTGGATTCGCAGTTTGCGCGCCCGCCGAACCAACCGCTATCAAACCCCCAGCCATCACACCGGCGAAGGCCAACCAAGTAACACCGCGTGAAAACCGCATATCGCTCCCGACAAATTCGAGTTGACACCCCGCCAACTTCCCCCACATCATTCGCCCGCGCCCCCCACCACGCAAGGAAAATCTTTCAGAAAAGCAAAATCACTTAGAAATCTCACCGATAGCGCGCAAACAAGCTAACCCGCATAGGGAATTTGCTTATCAACTTTCGCAAATCGTCGCGTCTGACCAGTTCAGGTTCAGTTACAGAAAATTTAAGTTCAACAATCAGTAGCCGTACTTCGTTGATGGATGCAGAACCGCACTATTCCGAAGTCGTTTTCGATCGATCCGCTTGAGGAGCGCTTCTTCGCAGACTTGGTCCCAGTCGCCCTCAATGATGGAGATTTGATTGTCGATTATTGCGCGGGCCTCACGCCGATCCAGATGGAAGATGTTGGCTGCTTCGAGACACCGAACAAGACGACTGTCCCGATGGCCATCGCGATCAATGATCATCGACTGCAAGGTTTCTCCTCCGGAACGCAACCAGGGGCTCAGGTCATACGCCGGAGTCAATGCAAGCTCGTGACCATTCCAAAAGCCAGCATGGTTTCGGGCGTGATCATCGGTGTTTGCACCGATTGGACCAACTAGACGATTCTCGATTACCCGTTGACCCCAACCATCGGGGGCAGCATCACGAATACATCCTGCGACTACGCCCACCATCGGAAGTTGTGGGCCACTTCCAAGCGGGAGCTCAGGCAAAAACAGGGATATCGCGTGGTCACGGGCAAGGTAACGACGACCATAGGTGAAGACAAGCACGTCACGATCCTGGTCAAGTCGACCTGCGGCAACTGGCTCCAGGGCGCCCGGTAGCCAAACCCACACAAAGGCTGTTTCGTATTTTGCCGCCTTTTTCAGAAGTCATCATCACGCTTTGTTACTCGCACTGTTTCGGGAAGTAGCGCCAGCATGTCGGTGATCCGCAAACCTCCAATTCTTCGGCGCTCGGAGTCCGCATGGAAGAGCGCCACTCCAAGCAACGTTGCCGCCTCGAACACCGTGCCGATAGCTACGGTGGGATCACCACGCTCAATTTTTTGGATGGTTACACGGCTCACGCCGACCCGCTCCGACAACTGGGCCACGGTCAACCGCCGAGCTTTCCGAGCCAACTTAATCCTGGAGGCGAGAATTTGACCGACCTCGACGGTCACTGGCGAGTAGGAAAGAATAGCCACGTTTGGATACTAAAATAGTCTTGAACCTCTTTCAAGATATTTTTGGTAGTCATTGCGCTCGACATACGGATCCCGCTGAGGCACCGTAAACCTATGTTTTACGCAAAACATTTGTGACGCGGCCGCCGCGCACTTTGACCATGGCGGGCCAGGTCTTCGACAGCTACTCCGTTTGACGAATCCGCCAGCGGGGCGCTAGCGCCAAAAACGGCTAGCGGAGTTCGCGGCGGAGGAGTTTGCCGTTGAGGCCGTGGGGGAGTTCGGCAACGAACAGGATTTTGGTTGGGCATTTGTAGCGGGCTAGTTCACGACCGCAGAAGGCGATGAGATCGTCTTCTTCCAAGGACCGATCGGGCTTCGCTACAACGAAGGCCTTGACGGATTCACCGGTGTGGGGATGCGGAACCCCGAGTACGGCAACGTCGGCAACACCTGGATGTTCAGCCAGCACTTCTTCAACTTCGGCCGGGTACACGTTGAATCCCGACACGATGATCAGGTCCTTCTCGCGATCCACGATGGTTACATACCCGTCGTCATCAGCTACGGCAATGTCACCGGTTCGCAGCCAACCGTCGGTCGTAAGTGCACGTGCGGTTGCTTTGGGATCGTTCCAGTAACCAGCAAACACGTTCGGGCCCTTCACCCAAATCTCGCCGTGATCACCAACGAGGGCATCGCCTCCTTGATCATCCACCAGGCGAACCTGCACACCAGGAAGCGGCAAACCAATCGTTCCCGGACGAGGGTTCGCAAACGTGGCCCCGGTAACTACCGGTGAAGCTTCGGTGAGCCCATACCCTTCGCCGATAGAAACCCCGAAGCGATTCAAAAATGCGAGACCCAGAGCCGGGTCAAGTTTGGAAGCCCCACTGGCAGCGAGCCGGACGCTTTCAAAGTCTCGTCGAGTGGCTTCGGCCTCAGGCAATGATGCCCAGGCTTCATACATCGGCGGCACACCGGTAAGCACACTTACTTTTCGATCACGGATCGTGTCGATGGCCGAAGCTGGATCAAAACGTTGCACCAAAATCGTGGAGGCACCGGCGAACAACATCAACCCGAGCGAAGCATTCAACCCGTAAATATGAAACAGCGGAAGCGCACACAACCCAATATCGGAAGCGTGAATAGTTCCCTGGCCGGTGGCTTGCATTTGCTCCAGGTTCGAACGCAGATTCCCGTGCGTCAACATCGCCGCCTTCGGCGAACCCGCAGTACCGGAGGTGAACATCATGACGGCCAAATCGTTATCGTTGCGATCAACCACCGGCACACCATCGTGCACGAGCAGATCTTCAAACGACCGAGCCCCCGGGAGATGAACCCCCTCAGGAGTAATCAACAAGCCGATGCCCAGAGCCGCCTGGTCCACACCAGAGAATGCGTGCTCAGCCGTCGGCCCGACAAACGCCACCGTGGGCTTCACCGATCCAAGTTCACGGGTCAACTCAGCCGTGGGGCTTTGTGGATTCAACGGGATGGCCACGGCACCAGCGCTCAGGGTTGCCAAGTAGGCGACCACGAAATACCAATTGGCGGCCATCACAATTGCCACTTGATCGCCTGGCTTCACGCCTGCTTCGATCAACGCGCCGCGCACCGCACCAACCTGGGCTCGCAGCGCACCGTAGGTGGTTAGGTCGCCGGAGCTCACCAGGGCCGGGGCGTCATCGGGGTGGCCGTCAATAATCGAAGCGAGGTTCATGGGTCTCTGGTTCGGAAGGTTTAAGTGGAATTCGGAAAGGGACTAATTGCAAAAGCAGGGCGATTCAAAGCAGGGTGAAACACAGGCTTTACGACAGGAGCATTCGAAGGGGCGCTACTGCCGCACATAAGCGGGAACGAAGGACCCAGAACTTACCGGTACTGCGTTGAAGCCGCCACCTTATTCCGAAGAGCGCTCGTGGTGTCGGAGGGGCGGGCAGTTGGTGATTTGCCCATTATGGCGAACTGCAGCGCCGCAGCGCCAAGTAACAAAACCAAAAGGATGACCATAACGACGGTGGTAGCTGGGCGCACCCCGAAATTCTAGGTGGTCCGCCTCATTAGCTACCGAACTCACTCCGTTGGAATAGTGATTTTCACTGCAGAAGAAGTTCCCAAGCCCAATTCCCGAGAGGCCGATTGACGATCAACGCAAACGCTCAACAACCCGTAGGAATCAACCACGAGGCCAACTTCACCGGCTTTGATATCGGCATAGGTGTGGCAAAGCCGGGCCGTCCGCGCCTTCTGATTAAACGAAATGGTGACCACATCGCCATTGGCCAGATGCCCAAGCGGATCAAGATCTTCAGGCCCAACATTGAGCTGCACGTTGCCATAGCGATCAACCCAGAGCGCCTCGCCCTGCACGGCATCGTCTTCAAAGCGCGACAGCGGCAAGATGCCTGGGAGGAGCGTTACGGGATCGATCAATTCACCCAAATCCTCGAAGGGAGTTCCTGAGCACAGGCGGGCCGCTACGGGGGCGAACACGTCACGTCCGGCGAAGGTGGCTCCGGGAGCTGTGAGGTGGTGATCTTCGTTGGTGAGGTTCACGGCACGTCTAGCCCCACCCAACATCGCAACCGCCGGTGCCATCAACCCGTTATCGGGCCCCACAAAGACGTATTCTCCGTTTTCGCCGCATTCCACCGCTACGGCCCTTCGTGAGGTGCCAACCCCCGGATCAACAATCGCCAACACCACGCCATCGGCTAGGTACTGAGCAGCCCGAACCAGGGCTAGGGAACCGGCCCGAACATCGTGTGGGGGAAGGTCATGGGTAATGTCAATTACTGCTGCTTCGGGGGCTAATTGGCGCAGGACGGATTTGCAGACGCCCACAAATTCATCGGCATGGCCGTAGTCAGTAAGAAACGAGATGGTGTCCATAGGCACGCTAAGAGTTTGGCTCAGCCGCCGGGCCTCCAAAAACTCGTGTTGGTAATCCTCCACGCTATTGGTTTGCGTCGGCCGGTTTCCTTTGAGCGCCGTGCGCTGAGGCACAGGACACTAGAACGTGAGCGGCCGGAGGCCAAACAACCCGAGAATAGCCAGAAGCCCGGGACGATTGATTGCCGATTCGCACTTCCCCGAACGAACCGACCAATCGCCACCGGGCTTCTTGGTTGCCCACAAGTTACCCAGAAAAATCGATCCTTGCAAGAGGCCATTTGGCGGATTGTCTTCTTGGGACCCCTAAATCTTGTGAAAATGGGCCTTTCGACCCCCAAATGTGGGGTTCGAAGCCGATTCAGCTGAAAATTCTTCGTGGTTTAAGGCCGTTTGAGCCCGCCTACGTAACGCAGCACAAAAGCTGGAGTTCCTCTAGCCTTCGCACTTGTGAGCACAAACTCTTCTGGTTCCAACACACCCGCTGCCCCCGTCGGCTCTGTTGGCGCTTTTGACTCCGTCGGCCCGGTTGCTCTCATCGTTGTTGGTGGCGGAAAGATGGGCGAGGCTCTGATTGGGGGATTGCTCAACGCTGGACATCCGGCGAGTTCCATCGTGGTCATTGAGCCGGTCGCTGCCCGTCGCGATGAACTCACCCAGCGGTACATGGGCCTAGCCGTCCTGCGCGAAATACCCGGAGATCTCGTTGCCGACGGGGCCCTCATCGCCGTGAAGCCCGGCCAGGTTGGGGAAGTGTGCAGGGATTTGGCCACGAAGGTCAACCGGGTTTTGTCGATCGCTGCGGGGGTGCGTATTGCCTCGATGGAACAAGCGTTAGCCGATGGCGCGCCGGGGCGTAAGCATCCGGTTATTCGCTCGATGCCCAACACTCCGGCCCTGGTGGGCGCAGGAGCTTCGGCAATCGCCGGTGGCACCCATGCATCTGCCGACGATTTGGCATGGGCCACGGGCATTCTGGGGGCCGTAGGAGTTGTTGAACGGGTCGATGAGAAACTGCTCGACGCGGTGACGGGGCTTTCCGGTTCTGGTCCGGCGTACATTTTCTTGGTCGCTGAAGCACTGATCGAAGGTGGCGTGGCTGCAGGTCTGCCTCGCAATGTGGCCGTTTCTTTGGCTTCGCAAACCATCTACGGTGCGGGCAAGTTGTTGGCCGAATCCACCGACGATGCCGCGACCCTCCGTGCAAACGTCACCTCGCCGGGCGGAACCACTGCCGCAGGCTTACGTTCCCTTGAAGCCCACGGTCTACGCAGTGCCTTTATCGAAGCAGTCGCCGCCGCCACCGCCCGCTCCCACGAACTGGGTTAAGGCGCGCAGTTCGCTTGCATCTCGGGACACGACGAATTGTGAGAATGGATCTCGGGTCCCCTTGTCCTGCTGGCGGGCGGGTAGGCGTTCGGTTAACGAGAACGCTTGGCTCACCGGTACGGTTACTGCATGGTTTCTGCACTAACTATTACTGCAACTGAAGTTTCCGCGTTGGTGGAGCGCTGGTCAGCCAGTGTGGTTGAAGAAAATCCTGTGGTTACCAATGTGGAACGTGATCCATCGTGTGAGCGGTGGTTTGTTCGAGCTCGTGGCGAAGAAAAACTCGTAACCACGTTGTGGGTGACCGTGCGCGAAGAGACCGTGCATTTTGAGACGTACTTCATGCCGGCGCCCGAAGAAAACATCGCCGAATGTTACGAGTACTTACTACGTGCCTGCGCTCGGTTCTACGCCTATCGAATCAACATCGGCGGCGAGGATGCGATCTACCTCTCAGCACAGCTTCCGTTCTCGGCCTTTGTTGCACCCCATGGCGAAGAGGAGCTTGATCGCATGCTGGGCGCTGCCTACGCCTACTCCGAAGACTGCTTTCGCACGGCCATGACGATTGGTTTCGCCACACACTTCCGCCGCGAGGGCTAGATCTAGTGTGTCCTGTACGTTGAAACGCACCGCTACGAAAACAGTAAGTGCACATTCTGGGTGGAGTTTCACCCGCTAACAGCAGAGTATTTCCCACCCAATCTGCACGCATACTTGATCGCACCGCATCACACCGCACCGCACCGCACCCAACACAGGACCGCACGGCAGCGCGTCGGACCGCAGCTGCATTGAGGCCCGAAGGGTTACTGGCACTCCACGAGTTGGCGAACGGTGAGATCGGCATAGAGCCTACGAAGCCGCGCTGCGGTGTAACTCCAGGCATAGCGCAGCGACCGAGCGGCAGAGGCTTCGCTCATTTCTGCGGCCCATTGCGGATCACCCAGAATGCAGTCAATTGCTGCGGCCCAACATTGGGGATCACGATCGTCTATCAGGAAACCGGTTTGACCGTCATCAACCAACGTAGTAAGTCCACCTACATTTGCGGCAACTACGGGTGTGCCACAGGCCGCTGCTTCCAAAGCAACGAGCCCAAAGGATTCCGAGCGACTGGGAACAAGACACACATCGGCGGCTCGATAGTACGTGGACAGAATATGGTGCGGCTGGGGGGCGGTGAAACGCACGCGGTCCGCAACACCAAGTGTGCGAGCCAGTTCATGAATTCGATCGACTTCGTGTTGGCCATCCAAACCACTCGGTCCACCAACAACTACCAACGTGGCATCGCGGTGAGCCGACGCGGCGAATGAACGCAACGCAAGTTCGGTGCCTTTGAGCGGCTGTATCCGCCCAACAAAGAGCATCACGGGGCCGGCACCCAAACCGAGGGCGGCACGGGCACCGGAGCGCGGACCGGGCGAAAAGAATGCGTGATCAACACCAAGGGGTACTTCTTCGATGCGAAGCGGATCGGCACCGTAAAGACGCACGAGTTGTTCGGCTTCAACTGCGGTATTGGCCAACACCATATCGGTGCACCCAATCGTTGCTGCTTCGGCGAGCGCACGGGCTTCGGGCTCGAAATCGTTCCCCTCGGCTTTCACACGAGCCAGGGTATGAAAGGTGGCAACGAGGGGAATATCGAGTTGATGCTTCAGGCGATGCCCGGAGACCGCTGAAAGCCAATAATTGGCATGCAGCAACTGAGGATCCAGGCCACTCGTTTCGATTCTCGTCGACACGGCATCAGCGAAGGTGTCAGTGAGCGCCGAAAGTTGTTCTTTCGCAACGGTACCGACCGGCCCGGCCTCCACATGGTGGACCCGAAATCCTGGTTCCACGTTTACAACTGGCGCCAGGCCTTCACGATCCGCTCTGGTGAACACATCACAGGTGACTCCGGCTCGGGCTAGTGCCGTTGCCAGTTCGCGCACGTAGACGTTCATTCCGCCACCATCGCCGGTGCCCGGTTGCGCTAACGGCGAGGTGTGTAGGGAGAGGACGGCAACATTCATGGCAGGAGGAACAACCCTAAGTGATACTCAGACATTCCGAAACATCGGCTCTTTTTTGACCACTTACCGTGAGTTTTCACTGGCGACTTGAGCCGAGTCTGAGGAGTTTCAATAGGAAAAGTAAAAGGCCCTTGTCGCGGTTGTGCCCTGTCGCTAGGTCCGCTTCATCGAATTTCCGGCAGGAGTTCTAAAGCAGGGTCGTTAGACGACTATTTATCGGCGGCGGCTGCTGCGGCGGCGGCGGCCGATGCCGCACGGTTTTCGGCCTGAAATGACCGCATGACCTGGATCAACGCACGTTTTTGCGATTCTGAGAGCGTTGCATCATCCCAAATCGCTTTAGCCAAATCGGCATGATCTTGGCGTTCGTCAAGGATTCCTGCCTGCACATAAAGCGTCTCGGCCGAAATCCGTAGTGCCCGTGCTAACTGCTGGAGGATTTCCGCGGACGGTTTTCTGAGCCCCCGCTCGATCTGACTCAAATAGGGGTTGGAGATCTCGGCCATGTCGCTGAGCTTGCGCAAGGACAGACGGGCCACTCGCCGTTGTTCACGGATGAATTCCCCCAAGACCCGAGCACGTTCGGTGATGATCTGCTCGGCTGCATCGAGTGCACTGGCTGGTCCGGTTGAACCAACTGAGCCCGCTTCAGAAGACTCGGGTGATTCTTTCAGTTTGGCTTGGGCATCAACAACGGTTCGCTTTGCACCGGCCGGTGGCCGGTTCAGCGTCATTGCAGAAGCCGATCAACCGACGCTTTGCCCGTCTTATAGCGCTGTACCAATTCCGCTTGAAGCTGATCGAAAACATCGTGGAGTTTGCGGCGCTCAGCGCTCACATGCAGCTCCAAATCGGCCAGGCAATCAGCCAACGATTTGAGGTTCTCTACCGACATTTCGGGGGCGCTTTCCACATCGTGTTCGCCGCAGCAATTCCCCACAACGCTTTGCGCCCAACGTTCCTGGTCTTCGCCAAGCTCAGCACCCAACAGCCGACCGCCAGTGTTTCGATGGCTTGCCGGATCGGTGAGAATCGAGGGAAGCCGTACAATCAACTCCCCCAAATCAACGTCTTCGCCAATCGCTCGGCCACGCAGTTCCATGCCCAAAATATCGAGCCGCGTTTGCACTAGCCGACGCAGATACGAAGCAGCATCCTCCAAGCGTTGGCACTCGGCACGGTGGGCGCGAATGTCTTCGATCGGCCAATCGGCCAACCCTTCCAGGTAGTCAGTTTGCAGAACGCGATCAAGATGCCGATTGGCCATAACCCCATTCTAGGGCCGGGGTAGGACAATTTCTGAGGATCGACGATGCCCGTTGCGTTAACCGCCAGAAACTGGGGGGAGAAGCGCCACTTCATCTCGCTCGCTAACCGGGGTCGATCGCTCAGCCGGTTCGCCATTTACCCAAACCTTGCAATGCGGGATCACTCGAATAAGTGCTTCCCCGAAGTGTTGGGCGGCTCCATCGATTGCCTCACCCACGGTGGTTGCCGCGCACATCCACGTTTTGGTGCCGGCAGCCTCACGAGCTTGGGCAAAAAACAATACCGTGGGCATTTCCCAACCTTAGCCGTCTTGCGCCGAAACACCTGGGGCGTTGAGCGGAGGCGAGAACAATTCAACAGGGGCGTTTCCACCGTTGCTCACCAACTTCCCCAGGCTTTGCTCGTCACCGATGGCCACGTTTGCAGCGCCGCTAACCACAAAGTGTTACCAACGCACAACGAGCGCTTCGAGCATGTTGACGAAGAACCATCAAAGTCGGCGCTGCACTGCGGCCCTCGTCTGCTTCACTGGGCTCGTGGTTAACAACGCAGCAGAAAACGGATTCAAGCCCCACGAAATGGGTTGTGGCATCGCGGTTCGGCCTTCGGTATTGGCCATTCGCCATGGACTTACCCAGTGGAATGCCGATCAACGCTGGCAGGGCTGGGCCGACATTGCCCTTTCGAGCGTGGGTGAACGCCAGGCCGAGGTAGGAGCAATGACACTGGGCGGGTTGTTGTCCGAAGACGGGCGGGCGGTTCGGATTGTGGCTTCGGATTTGGTGCGAGCGCGCAGGACCGCCGAGTTTTTCGCGACTGGCCTTGGAATCGAGCACGCAGCGATCGATATTCGCTGTGGATTGAGGGAGCGCAACGTTGGGCAGTGGTCGGGCAGAACGACGCGAGAAATCGAGCAACGTTGGCCGGGGATGCTTGAAGCGTGGCGCAATGGGTCAATCACCGAGCTGCCCGAGGGTGAATCCGAACATGGATTTCGTGAACGCATTGCGGAGGTTCTTGCTGAGGTAGTGCACGATTCGGCGGCGCGCGGTGACATTGTGGTGTTGGTGAGTCACGGTGGGGTTATCGGCACATTTGACCGCATGTTGGGTCTCGAGCGAATTCATGTGGGCAATGTGTCTGGTCGATGGTTTGGTCTCGCCGCACCAACATTGGCGGCGCACTCCGCTGTGGAGTTGCCAAAAGGTTCTTTGGCCGACGAAGGGGCCGCACGGTTGCGTTCTCAGCCCGCACTCGCTGCCGTTCAGGGCTTTGGTGCCGTTGATTTACTCAGCGACGATCTGCTTGCTCGGTTTGGCAAATCCTCGAACGGGGGTGAGCGGATTGAGCGGACAGTTGGCAATGCCCTTTGATTCCAGTGATGGGATCGACGCCAGGGATGCGATTGACGCGATTCAACCTATGGACGCGATTCAAGCTGTTGATGCGATTCAGGCTCTTGATGGGATTGCTCCGGTCGCAGCGACTAAGAGCCCTCAATCGGTTCCGCCTACCGAGCGGGCTGCTGGGCCAAAGCCACTCACACCAACACTGGTCCGTGAAGATTCCTTCGGCGAGTTCCCGTCGGCCCTGCTTGGCGTTGCAGAAGTTGCGCGCACGGTCGAGGATGCCACTCCCCAAAACGAGTCGGCCCCAGAGACGTTGGTGGTGCGCATTATTCGCAGTGCTCGACGAAAGAAAACCGTAGGCGCACAGATTAAAGACGGCGTTCTTGAAGTAACGGTCCCAAAGTGGATGAGTGGAGCCGAGGCTGAAAAGTTTGCTGAGCAATTTCGCAAACGCTTCGAAAAAACGCGCGCCTCAACCAGTGTGGATTTGGCCGCACGGGCGCGAAGCCTCTGCCGCGCCCACGATCTACCAAAGCCGCTGAGTATTCGATGGGTTACCAACCAGAACAGTCGATGGGGTTCGTGCACGCCAACTGACAGCACGATCCGCATCAACAATCGTCTCGCCAAGGTTCCCACCTGGGTCCTTGATTACGTGATCGTGCACGAACTCTGCCACCTCCGCCACCCCAATCATTCGCCAGAGTTTTGGGCGCTCGTGAACACCTATCCCCTCACCGAACGAGCCCGGGGATTCCTCATGGGAATGGGTATGAGCGAAGGAGACCATTCGTCGGAGGACACTGAAGAAGCTGATGACGATACTGATCTCATAGGGCACTCGGCCTGACCCCAGCACACCTCAACGCACCTCAACGAGGCGATTTGAGAGGTGAACTTAAGCTCAATAACGAATGCGTATTCATTGTTAAACCTTCCGAAAACACCTGCCGATAGTGCAGTGATGAGTTGGATGAATCGCTCTGCAAACCGGGTTCTTGGGCGATTCGGGAGAAGCCGACGCCTTGAAGCGGAAGCTGCAGCGAAGGCATTCAGCGAACTCACGGAAGTCTTGCGTTCCGTTGAAGAACAAGCAGGCGCGCTGGCAATGGGACGTTTCGATGATCCAAGTTTGACCAAACGAGCGCCTGGGTCACTCGGTCGTTCACTTCAGCATGCTGTTTCGCAACTTTCGAGTTCAATGTCGCAGGATCGTGATTCCCGCCGAGAACTCGAACATGCCGTAACCCACGACCCACTCACGGGGCTTTTGAATCGTTCCGGTTTGATCCGCGAATTTGGGCCACTGAATGCTGAGCGATATGAATCCGATCGCCGCACCTTTGATCAGAATGTAAGCGAACTGCACATCGAGGACGACCGACGCGAAACCGAGATCGACAGGCGTTTATCGCCAAAGGTTCCTGCCGCCCCGTTAAGGTACAGCGCAACCCACGCTGCGGTGTTGTTTATCGATCTTGACGGGTTCAAAACGGTGAATGACACCTACGGCCACCGCGTGGGCGACGAATTGCTGGCACTCGCTGCTGATCGCATCCGGTACCTGCTCGGCCCTGAGGAATTGGCGTGCCGTCTCGGCGGCGATGAGTTTGTGGTCATTCTGCGATCGAACCCCACCGATGCAGTGCTACGTGCACAGATGATTGTCGATTCGCTTGCACAGCCATTTTCCTTGTCGAAGGGTCGAGCGGTAATCGGTGCTTCGGTTGGTGTTGCTGTTGGCGAACCGAACGAAGTTGAAGGACTCTTGGTTGCGGCCGATCGTGCGGTGTACCGGGCCAAGGCTGAAGGAAAGGGTCGGGTAGTGCTCGACGAAGAACCGCTTCCCCTCACCACCGCTCGGGCTCAAACTCGTTGGCATAGCGAGCACCAATAGGCCGTCCGCGCCTGGCTGCCCTGCTTGCGGGCTTGCACGATCGTTCCGCACTTTCGACAGGGCAAACCGTTTCGCCCGTAGACCCACGGCTGGTTTTCCCCCCGACCAAAGTTCCTCGCTACTGCTTTGCCAATATTGGCCCGCATAATTGTTGAGGCCGTACTCACTACTGCTGCGAGCTGTTCGTTTGAAAGTTGACGGAGAATGGTCCAGGGGTGGATGGCTTCTAAGAACAGTGCTTCACAGCGGTAGATGTTGCCGATTCCAGCAACTACTCGTTGATCAAGCAACACCTCACCAATCGCGTCAGCGTTGCGATTGGAACGGGCTCGGGTCACCACCTCGGCGACGTTGAACGGGTCAACGAGAACATCGGGCCCGAGTTCGCCAATCGAAGTGGCACGAGCAACTTCGCGTTGTTCAAGGAGGCTAATAATCGGGGCGTTGAAACATACGGCGAGCCGATCGTCGGCGGTAAGAATGACCTTTGCCTGCCGCTTTGGTCTTTGCCATTCCGCGGTCGCGGTGTACACATGCCACGAGCCGCTCATGCGCATATGACTGTGCAGGGCAACGGGTTGATCATTCGGTCGATCGGGATGGACTCCGAAAGAAATCACCAGGTGCTTGCCATGGGGTTCCACCTGCTCGACCGTACGACCTACGAGGGTTTCCAGGTTGAGTCCGGCGACCCGGGACTCAGCTGCAGTGATGACCCGCAGACCAAGCCATCGACGAATCGATGCTGCGGCTCGGTAAATAGTGTCTCCCTCTGGCACACAAAACCCTGGCACAACTTTGATCACTAGTGCGGGGAAGCGTAAATCCTTGCGTAGTGTTTCCCTCCCGCGTCCCAGCAGCACTGCGGAATTCACACCGAAATCACTACGCAATGATTTACGCGCACACGCACTACGGGATAAATGGCTACCAGCCAGCTTCTAGTGTGGGCGTATGAGCAAGGTGACTGTTGCAGCAATCCAAATGTCGATGACCGATGATGTCGCCGAAAATGTGGCGAAGGCTGAAGGGCTCGTGCGGGCCGCAGCGGCCAAAGGCGCACAGATCATTTTGATTCCCGAACTGTTTGAGGGCTTGTACTTCTGCAAGGATCAGCTACCGGAGCATTTACTACGTGCGCAGAGCTTTACCGACAATCCAACAATCACTCATTTTTCGGCGCTTGCTGCGGAGCTCTCCGTGGTGCTGCCCCTGTCGCTGTATGAGTTGGCGGGGCAGGCACGTTTCAATTCCGTGGTGATTATTGATGCCGATGGTTCGAATCTCGGCACGTACAGAAAGAGCCACATTCCCGATGGTCCTGGCTACACCGAGAAGTACTATTTCTCGCCCGGCGATACCGGATTCAAAGTTTGGAACACACGATACGCTCGCATAGGGGTCGGCATTTGCTGGGATCAGTGGTTCCCGGAATCCGCTCGTTCGATGGCCCTGTTGGGTGCGGAACTTCTGCTGTACCCCACCGCGATTGGCTCTGAACCACCGGCACCGGATTGGGATTCGTCGGGGCATTGGCGCAGGGTCATGTGCGGACACGCCGGGGCAAATCTGATGCCGCTCATTGCTGCGAATCGCACTGGTCACGAAGTGGGCAAAACGTGTGACATCACGTTTTACGGAACCTCGTTTATTGCCGATAGCACCGGGGCGATCGTGACCGATGCGCAACGTGTTGATGAAACGGTCATCACCGCCACGTTTGATCTCGCCGCTCTCGCCGAGATGCGCGCCTCGTGGGGCCTGTTTCGTGATCGACGCCCAGAGCTCTACGGCCCAATCGCTTCACTCGATGGCACGGGAGTCTCCGCAACCGTTCGATAGCACCGCGCCGGAGCAAGATCTACCTGATCTGTCCAGCAGCCGCTGTCCCGCTTTTATGCGTACTTGGCTAGTCCTTTGGGTGTGGGAATGAAGCCGTTCGCCTTGAGGAGTGGAACGAGTTCATCGGGGACGTTTTCAAGGATCAGGCGGTTGAAGCGGATTGATCGATTGGCCGATTTGTACGAATCGTCTTCGGTGCCGACCATACCAGCGAGGGCCTTGATGACTGGGGCTTCCCAAGTGTCGTCGAATGGTCGCAGCGCAATGGCACCACGTCCACCTTTTTCTAAGTACAGGCTGGGTAGGCCGTCGACGAGCAGCACATAGGCGCCAGCTGCTCGTTGTGGGCCTTTAACGGGCCACGGCAGTGCGTGACCAAAGGCGTTGGCCGGATCAACTGCAGCCAAGATGACAATCTCCGGTTCGCTCGGTGGCTCTCGCAGTGCACGTAAACGATCAACCGCACCGGGAACAGCGAACTGGGCGCCACCCATTCCGGCGACGAAGTAGCCCCGCCGCACCCGTCCGCCTTCTTCGAGCATTTTGAGAACCGGGTAAAGCCCGGCAAATCCACCGAGGATGCCTTCGCCTTTGATGGCTTCGCGGGTCAACACTCCGTGGCGTTCCAACAGCGTGACTGCCGTGGCGTGCAAACGCTGGGTGTTATCGGCACGAGCGGCGGCAATCCGTTGCTTCTTGGAAGCATCCTCTGCGCGCCTAGTAGTGGCAATCGAAACTCTCGTTCCCTTGGCACTCGTGGTATCGCCGAGCGGATCGACGATCACGTCAACGGGAGAAACAGAATCATCCGTGTGCGTACCATCTGACGGCGTTTGATCCATCCCGGCAGCACCCTCGAATCGGTCTCGATTCGGCGGAGAAAAAGCACTTGAACCCGCCTGACTTTGCTGTGCAGCGTTATCGCTTCGGAGATAGCTGGTATCTAAACCAAGTTCACGGGTTACCAGCGCCCATCGACCTTGCACTTTGGGCGGACCGAGAGCGGAGAGGGAGGACAACCGTGGACGGCCTGCACGGCGTGTCGATGTGGCGGTAGTGGTGCGTCCGCCGCCTTTGCGATTGGGAATCATGGCCCGCACGGCGTTGAACGAATCGTTGGTTACTTCGCCAGCCCACACCAAATCCCACAGCGCATCAATCGTGTCCATGTCGTTACGGCCCTGCATCTCGCGGAAGAAGCACGCGCCGCGATCATTTAGCAACTCGCGCAATCGCTCATGTTCACTATCCGATGGACGAGCGGCATCGCCGAGCTCCAAGGGCTTCGCCACTAACAAGGGGGCTTGGTCACGAAGATACAAACGGACTTTGCCGTCGTCCCTGCCCAGAGAACCGGCACCTACCCACACGATTTCGCCTGAGGTGAGGAGTTCGTCGAAAAGGCGCGGGGTGTAGCGAGGTAAGCGCGCAGGGAATATGTCGCGTTCCAATACCGAGGCGGGCAGTGCGTACCCCTGGAGTTGGCCGATCACTTCGTACAGTCGATCTACGCCGCCACCCACGACCGCCGAACCGACGCCGTGCCAATCGGGGAGGAAACGAGCCAACGCATCGGTGGCAGTGGGTTCGATTTCTTTGCGAAGAACGGCGAGGGAACGTTGGCGGAGTGAGCGCAGTACGTCGGCGTCGCACCATTCTTTGCCCGAACCGTTGGGACGGAATTCGCCTTGTAGCACCGCGCCGTTGTCACCACGTCGCAACAGACACGAGTCAACGATTGCGGCATCCACACCGAAACGAACGGCCACGTCGGCAGTGGTGAAAGGGCCGTGGGTTCGGGCATAGCGGACGAGCAAGGAACCGAGTGGGCCTAGGGGGTCAGCTGGGTCGGCGGGGTTGCCTGCGGTCCATTCGAGGAATGCGTTGGGTAATCCAGGGGGTACGTGGGCACCCACGGCTTCGCGATACCGGCCGGCATCTTCGGCGGCGGCGTAACGATCCTCACCGGCCACCCGAATGCGGATAACTCGGCGTTCCTTGATGAGCCGCTCGACGGTTGGTTCGCTGAACTCCGCACCACCTTCACAACGGGCGGCCAATTCAAGCGACGACAAATCGCCGAGCTTGCGGAGGAGGTCGTGCACGGCTTCGGTAGTTCGGGCGTGGCGACGGGGATCGAGGCATTGCAGCTCATCCTCAACGGCAGCGAGTGCCCGGGCATCGAGCAGTTCGCGCAACTCTTCGGCACCGAGCAACTCGGCCAACATGTCGCGGTCCAACGCCAGTGCTGCTGCTCGGCGTTCAGCGAGGGGTGCATCCCCGTCGTACATAAAGTTGGCGATGTACCCAAACGCTAATGATGAGGCGAACGGTGAGGGGTGCACCATGTCGAGTGAGACCACGCGAACCTTGCGGGTGCGAATATCGCTCAGCAGACCGTGTAACGCGGGGACATCAAAGGCATCCCTTAAGCACTCACGATAGGTTTCCAACAGGATCGGAAAGCTACCGTAACGAGAAGCAACCTTTAGTAAGTCCGCAGATTTTTGTCGTTGCTTCCACAGCGGAGTTCTGGTGCCGGGTCGCCGCCGGGGTAACAGGAGTGCTCGAGCGGCGTTCTCTCGAAATCGTGCCGCGAACAACGCTGAGTTTCCTACTTCCGCCACGAGCAATTCATCAAGCTCATCGGGATCGATCAGAACGTAGTCACTTGGCGGTGCTTCGTCCGCTTCGGGGAGGCGGATGATGATGCCATCGTCGCTCCATACGGCCCGGGCGTCCATGCCGATTTGGTTGCGGATGCGAGCTTCGATGGCCATGGCCCAGGGCGCGTGAACCTGCGCGCCGAACGGGGACAGAATGCAAAGTTGCCAGTCACCCAACTCGTCACGAAAGCGCTGCACCACAATTTGACGATCGGTGGGCAGCGAGTTCCCGGTAGCTTCGCGTTCTTCCTCAACGTAGGCGCGCAGATTTTGTACGGCGAGTGGATCCAGGGCGTAGGTGGTGGCTAGCGTTTCATCGTCGGTATGTTCCAAGGTGCGGACGAATTCGCCAATGGCCTTACCGAGTTCAAATGGTCGGCCCAGTTTGTCGCCATGCCAAAACGGCATTTTCCCGGGCACGCCGGGGGCCGGGGTAACCACAACCCGATCGGGGGTGATGTCTTGAATTCGCCAAGTGGTGGCACCGAGCAGAAACGTTTCACCCACACGGGATTCGAACACCATTTCTTCGTCGAGTTCGCCCACCTTGGTGCCTTCGGGCGTGGTGACGGTGTAGAGCCCACGATCGGGAATGGTGCCACCACTGGTAACGGCCAACATGCGTGATCCAGGGCGAGGTGACAGTGCGCCGGAGAGCCGATCCCAAGTAATACGTGGACGTAGTTCTGCAAACTCATCGCTGGGATAGCGGCCACTGAGCAGATCGAGCAAGCCGGTGATGACTTCGTCGGAAATGTCAGCGAACGGGTACGCACCGCAGGCCATTTGCGTGACCGCCTCAACCGTCGACCCACCAGTCCCGATGACGCTGTCGGTAAGGGTTACGTGCTCGATGACGCTTTTGGCGTTTTTGTTGGGTTTGCGCCCTGCTTTCGAGCCGTTCGCCGTTGCGGTGCTTGGCTCGTTGGTGGAAACCATGGCCACAATCTGTTGACACAGCACATCAATGGGGTTTCGTGGCACCCGGGTCTCCTCCACGAGCCCTTCGAACATGCGCCGAGCTACTACCGCGGCACTTACCAAGTCGCCACGGAATTTCGGGAAGATTCGGCCCTTACTGGGCTCCCCCACCTGGTGCCCGGCCCGACCAATCCGTTGCAATCCACTGGCCACACTGCTCGGTGCCTCGACCTGTATGACCAGATCGATGGCACCCATATCAATACCAAGTTCCAACGAGCTAGTGGCGACAAGGGCTGGAAGTTTCCCCGCCTTGAGCAGTTCTTCAATTTCCAAGCGCTGTTCTCGGGCGATCGAACCATGATGTGAACGTACTAATTCTTCACCGGCCAACTCATTGAGCTTGTTGGCCAACCGCTCAGCACGCCGTCGAGAATTCACGAACACCAGGGTCGAGGTATGGGTACGTATGAGTTCCAACAGTTGCGGGTAGATGGCGGGCCAAATCGAAGTTCGCGCTTCGGGATCACCGGCTGCCGCGCCATTCATGACCGGCTCACCATCGGCACCGATGGCAGGCTTTCCCAGCTCGGCCATATCTTCAACCGGCACGACAATTTGTAGATCGAGCACCTTGCGCACGCCCGTGTCGACCACCGTTACCGGCCGGGCTTTCCACTGCCCAGTTTCTGGGTCTTGTGCTCGACCCCCGAGGAAGCGAGCCACTTCTTCAAGCGGGCGTTGGGTAGCGGAAAGGCCAATGCGTTGCGGAGACCTTCCGGGGCCGGTTGGATTGTTCGCAATCAACTGTTCGAGCCGCTCCAACGAAAGGGCCAAATGGGCACCGCGTTTCGTGGGGGCGAGGGCATGAATCTCGTCAATCACAATCGCTTCGACTGTGGAAAGGATTGACCGTGCTTGGGAGGAAAGCAACAAATACAGCGATTCGGGTGTGGTCACCAAAATGTCGGGCGGGGTCTTCACCAAAGCCCGTCGTTCAGCTGCTGAAGTATCCCCGGTGCGGCTTGCTACGGATACGTCGGGAACGGGAAGCCCAGCCTTCGCCGCCTCTCTCGCAATGCCGACGAGCGGTGCCCGCAAGTTACGCTCAACATCGTAAATAAGTGCTTTCAGTGGCGAGATGTAGAGCACCCGAACACCCGGTTTGTCGCTCGGGTTTGCGTGCAGCCGATCCAGCGCCCAAAGAAACGCCGCAAGGGTTTTACCTGATCCTGTAGGCGCCAACACCAAGGTGTGCTCTCCCGAGGCAATCGCTTTCCAGCCCTGCTCCTGAGCGGGCGTGGGCGCATCAAAGGTTTTTCGAAACCACGCACTGGTAGTCGGCGAAAACCTTTCCAACGCACTCGGCTCTTCGACTGCATCCGGCGGTGATTTCCCAACTCCCGGCTTCCTGGGCTTTGCCGCCCGCTCGGGCGACGAAGTCGGCCCGACGGCATTAGACTCAGGTGCACCCGATCCGGCTTGCCGGTCGGTTACGAGCACCGCCCGCTCGGGCGACGAAGTCGGCCCGACGGCATTAGACACAGGTGCTTTCGTCGCTCGGGCCATCCCTGACAGGCTACGACTCCGGGTACGACAACTTTTACTCGGTTTTGGAAACACCAAACAGAAACACGGATTATCGAGGCTCGCGAGGATGCCGGTTACTTGGCGGAGGCGTTTCGTAAAAGCGGCCCTAAGGGGGACCGTGAAAGGCAGAATGGCTCGATGTACTTGCCAGCACATTTCACCTTGACGGATCAACGCGAAATTGAAAACCTGCTCAAAAACATTGGGGCGGCCGATCTGATTACCCGCACGGCCGAGGGACTCACCAGCACTTTTCTGCCTTTGCTTTATGTCCCGAGAATTACCTTGAACGAAACCCTGAGCACCGGTGATGTCATGAGTGCCGACCACACTGAGACCAGCTTTTTTGACGGTTCCTCGCTGCACGGTCATGTGACCCGGGCCAACCATCAGTGGAAAGCAACGATCGATCCTGAAGCACTCGTAATCGTGCATAGCGTCGACGGGTACATCTCACCGAACAGCTACCCCTCGAAGGCACAAAACGCGAAAACGGTGCCCACCTGGAACTACGTCACGCTGAACATTCACGGCAAACTCGTTGTCCACGATGATCCCAAGTGGACACTCGATTTAGTGCGTAGGCTTACGAACCATCACGAAACAAAGCACGGCATCGAACGACAGCAAAAACCCTGGTCGGTTGATGATGCACCGCGGGAATACATCGACACCATGCTGAAGGGCATCGTCGGCATCGAAATTGTGATTGACCGCATCGAAGCAAAAGCGAAACTCAGCCAAAACAAAACTGAAGCTGATGCGCTCGGTGCAGCAGGGGATCTAGAACTGGGAACCGCCACCGAGATCGCACTCGGCCAAGCAATCCGGGCAACACGAACAACACGAACAACACGAGCAACACGAACAACTGAGAACCGCTCTTCAACGAAAAGCGATCCCGCCAAAGAGCAGGACCGCTTTTCGTTGCTTTAGTTCTTCATTGCTCCAGCCGATATCTCTATCGGACGGGGACTTCTAGCTCCACTGGTTTCCACGCATGGTAAGCACCTTTCTCAGAGGTTGTTGCCGTTTTGACTCTTCTGTAAAAGAGTTAATGAATAGTGCGTCACCATTGAGGTCTCCGTCCATTCAATTTTCGAAGATTCCTTTCTCGGGCTCTCAAACCGCCCCGAAAGAGGGTTTTCCCCTAAACTTTCGCCAATGTCTGTAGGAAGAGGCGCTCAAGCGAAGTACCGTCAATTGCCTATGCAGCAACGCCTGGCCACCACACTCCAACCCCAATTGCTGCAACCCCAAGCGACCGGCCTAACCCAAGAGGCCTCAACCGATGCGCGCTGGCGAATTGTGGTGGCGCTCGTTGCGTTGAGCCTCACGGGCGTTTCCTTTGCAGCCGCCCAGGAGAATTCCTCCTCGTCAACTATCGCCAGCCCCGAGGCCAGAAGCACCGATTCAGCAAGCACCTCGCCCGCTGCAGCATCAAGCGTTCTCCTCGCCAGTTCTGTACCAACCGGGGGAGTGGGTGCAGCAGAATCATCATCTCCCACGAGCACCACCATCGGCCCGGTCGTAATTGGTCCGCTCAAGGCACTTCGGGTAACTACCATGCCAGTGAATGCGTGGGTAGTGGCCATTGGAGCCGACGGGATAAAACACGAAGGCGTCTCACCATTTTCGGCGCAAGTTCCAACGGGCGAAGTGAAGCTCACGGTCCTTGGAAGCGGCTACGGCGAGCGAACCGAAATGATCAAAATCTCTGGCGATACCAAGCTTGAACAATGGCTCTCCCCCTCAGGCCAGCTGCATCACAAACGCTATGAAGTGAAGACCGGATCCAACCCCAAGCAGGTGGCCTTCACCCCGGATGGCAAGCAGTTGTGGGTCACGTTGTTGGGTTCGCGTGGTGTGCAAGTTTTCGACACGGCAACAGGAGCCTTGCTTGATGTAATCACCATGGGAACAAAAGGCGGAGCCGTAGAGGTCATTTTTAACCTTAGTGGTACGCGCGCTTATGTTTCCCAGATGGAAACGGCAAGTGTGTATGAGGTGGACACGGCGAAGCGCAGGGTTCTGCGAAGGTTCGCAACGGGCGGAAACTGGACCAAAATCCTCGCCCTCTCCCCCGATGAGAAGACGCTCTATGCCGCTAACTGGGTTTCCAACGATGTGAGCGTGATCAACGTTGCCAGTGGCGCACTGATCAAGAAGATTCCAACGGTGAAAACCCCTCGCGGCGTTATCATCACTCCCGATGGGAAACGCATGTTCATCGCTGGATTTGAAGGTGGAGAATTGCAACGAATCGATTTGGTGAGTGGCGACAAAAAGATCATGCTGGCAACCGGCGGAGCAATGCGTCATCTGGCATTTGATGTGAAAACCAACCGTATTTACGCCGATGATATGGCCACCGGAATTGCCCACATTATCGATGTAGAAAAGGAAACCGTTTCAACCCTCGCCAAGACCGATGCATTTCCCAACTCGATCGATCTGTCCCCCGAAGGACGCTATCTGTACGTATCAAATCGAGGCCAGAACAATCCCATCAGCTATTCCATCCCCGGCCCGGAGTGGGGCTCAGTCACCGTGATAGACACCACCACGGGAAAGACGGTCGACGCAATGGTGGGCGGCAATCAAACCACCGGGCTTGATGTTTCTCCTGATGGCAAGCTGTTGGCCTTCACCGATTTTCTTGACAACCGCTTGACGCTTATGGACATCCCTTCCGCCGAAGTGTTGGCAGCCAGTACCGGTGGTTACACCGTTGGCCACGAAGCTGCGCTCATCAAAAAGAGCCTCAAATCCACCAAGGCCAAGAAATAGCGCAAGAGTATTTCGACCTCGGGGGTTTCCGGGGGCAGAGCCCCTGGAGGGAAACTTTGACCTCGGGGGTTTCCGGGGGCAGAGCCCCTGGAGGGGACTACCTGAGCAGGGTCCGGGCCAGGGTTAGAGGGTTTCCCGATGCAAGGCGGGAACGAAGGCGAAGTGGGGCTTTTTGGAAGACCTTCCACATCACCGCGGCCAATTCTGCAGAAGATGCATCGCCGCCAAGGTAGGTTGACATCACCGATGGGCCCAGGGAGAAAAACGTGTGAAAGAAACCGCGCGTTTCGCTCTGGTTCATGGTGAGCAAACGCTCCAGACCATAAGACTCCAACTTGCGAGCTTTTCTGCGGTCGGTCGGCCACACTGCTCGCCAGCCCGCATCAGCGAGGGACTGGGCATCTGCCGACGGGTTTTCAAACGCCACGCGTAAACACGCAGCAAGGTGTGGAGCTAGGCGAAGTGATGCAGCTACAGAGTAACCAGTGGCAGGATGCACGAGAGCTCCAGCCGCGCCGATGGCCAACGTGCGCTGACCCAAAATGGGAAGCGCAACATCCATCGGGAACAGCACCTGTTCTTCGGAAAGTACTGCGGTTAGGTTCACACCCATTCCGCTAAGTCGGGTATGTAAGCGCGCTTGTAGATCAGCCGGCGTCAATGCCGGGTTTCGTGCCAGCGAGGTTTCTTCCAGCAACCAGCGACCACCAAGGTCAAGCGCGTACAAAAACGAAGCGTCACGCCTATCGGGCCCCGTCCAATCCATAAGCACACTTGATACATAGGGTGCTCGATCAACTTCGGCAATCACTCCGTAGGCCGCCTGCATAGCGTTTCCCCTCGATGAGGTGGGAGGCATGTTTGCGTTACCAACTGAGGGGGAACTCGATCCACTGCCGTTGAGCCTTTGCACAAACGGGCTTTGAGCACCCGTGGCATCAATCACCAAACGTGCCCCAACCGGCCGACCTTTTGACACGGCAATGCTGCTCCATTGCTCATGGGTCACCGTTTTGGCCAAGGCCGTCCGCACCGTAAGCAGGCCCGTCGAGTTGGCGGTCTCAGCCAGCCCCATGAGGGCAACATGGTTGTTGAGTAGGCCATAGGCGCGTTGAAGATCCCGGTGAAAATCGGTCACCGCAGCAATCGATGACCACCGATGGGAGAACGGGAAGGGATCCGCATCGCCGATGCCAAACAACTGGCGAACTGGGGTGTCAATCTGATCAACCCAAACACCATAGGTTTGCGGCCAGTGATCGTGCGGGGACGGGGCAATCAGGGTTACCGAGAGACCAGCCTGACAACACGCCGATGCTGTTGCCCAAGCCGCCGGGCCACTTCCAAGAATGGCAACGTCGGCAATAGACATAAAAGTACGGGTGCTTAGGACAAAGACAAACTAGTGCGTGTTCGCGGAAGTGACGATGCAGCGATTTCGGTGCCCATTCCGCATAGGTGCTGGAGACTGGCTTGAAAACACTGCATAGTCACTGCCGCTTCCCTGCACTAATAAGCAGGCTTAGCGAACGTTGAGAAGATCAACGACGAATACCAGGGTTTCGCCACCCTTGATCACTCCACCGGCACCATGGGCTCCGTAACCGAGATCAGCCGGAATCGTGAGCCGGCGACGTCCGCCAACCTTCATGCCTTGCACCCCGCGATCCCATCCCGCAATAACTTGGCCCGCGCCGAGGGCGAACTGGAACTCATCGCCACGATCCCACGAAGCATCAAACTGCGCTTTCGTGGACCACGCCACACCAACGTAATGAACGTCAACAATTTTGCCAGCCACGGCTTCGACACCATCACCCACGGTGAGATCTTCCATCGTAAGTTCCGTGGGGGCGGCGCCCTCAGGAATCACTACAACAGGCTTGTCACTGGCATTTGAAGGTTGGGCTGAACTCATCCTTCAAGATTAGGGCCAACGCAGGGATAGAAAAACAACACATCGAAGCACGAAATCGGGCAACATGGGCAGATGAATAGTTCCATCGATGCACCCATTATGAAGGCGCCTTCGATTCGACCGCTTGCAGCACGGCGGGATGATGCTATTGCGGGCCTGTGCGGCGTGTGGATGATTAGTGGGTTGTTCCTTGACGGTTGGGCCCATCGCAACTCGAAACCCGAAACGTTCTTCAGCCCGTGGCACGGCATCTTGTACTCGGGCTTTTTCGCCTCAGCACTGTGGATGCTTTACGTGATCAGGAGCAATCAACAACCAGGCACTTCTTGGCGGACGGCACTACCCCTGGGCTATGGATATCGCAGTGCCGGTGTGCTGGTCTTTGGCGTGGGGGCGCTGGCCGATTTGATCTGGCACAGCGTGTTTGGCATCGAAGTTGATATTGAAGCGTTGCTGTCGCCTTCACACCTGTTGTTGCTCAGCGGCGGGCTACTGATGGCGGTTGGACCAATCGTGTCAACGCTGGCCCGCGAACCAGAACAGAAACCAACCTGGTCCTCTATGGGCGCAGTGGTGGGAACCGTGGGTTTCATCACCTCCCTCATGCAGTTCTTCATAATGTACCTGAGCCCGTTTGATAGCTGGGTCTTCACCAAAGATCAGGCTGCTGAAGCATTCAACGAAGGTGATGGTTGGATGCAGCGGACGTTGGAGGTTCGTAATATCGCACAGATTCTGCTCTTCACCGTGTTTATGGTGTTGCCGGTGTTGTGGCTGGTTCGCAACGTGAAACTTCCCCGGGGCTCGTTCCTGGCGGTGTGGTTTGTGCCCACGGTTTTGCAAAGCCTGCTCGATAGCTTCCAGTCATGGCAACGCCTAGCCGGTTCCTTGGTTGCTGCAGTTCTGGCTGAGGTTCTTTGGCCAAAACTCGATGCTCGTTTTCGCGAAAACGCCCGAATACCAATGCTGGCAGCACTCCTAGCTACGATGACCTTCATCACGTGGATGGGGCTTTTTGGCTCACTGCTGATCAGCGATACCCTGGCCTGGCAGGTGGAATTGTGGTTTGGCGTTCCAACCTTCGCCGCATTGTTAAGTGCACTGATTATTCTTGCTTCAGGCGTGGGCGTGCGCCAGACTCAACAAATTGCCGAGTGAAGCGGCCCGCGACTATTCCTGGGCTGAACGGCCCCGGGGTAGTTGATCAAAAGCCAGAAAACCAGAAAAATGATCTCAGACCGGGGCTTCAACCGGACGCAGCGGCAACACTTTATGGGGAAGTGCATCCCACAAATCGGAGAGTAGATCATCGCGAACGCCTCGACGGGACACATCGCTCCACAGGTTCACGTGCTGTAGAGGATCGTTGGCCGGGTCATAGAGTTCGCCTTCGGAACCATCATGCACGGTGCCAGGAAGATAGGCGGTGCAGACAAACCCATCACGGGTAATGGTTCGTACATGCATATCGATTCCAAAGATCGAAGAATCCCATTCGGTAAGTACGCGTACATGCCCAAGAGTTACTGCTTCAACATCGTCGACCGGAAGACGCTTGCCTTCCATCCAAGGTTTTGCTTCCAATCCCGCTATGGCACAGAACGTGGGGGCTAGGTCAACAAGGCCAACCGGTGCGGTTACTTCAGGTGCAACCACAACCGCAGCCGAAGGAGCAGGACGCCAAATTAGGGGAATTCGAGTTAGTGCATCGAGGTGGTAGGGCCCTTTGAACAGCAATCCAAAATCGCCTTGGAACTCACCGTGATCGGTGGTCACCAAAACATCAGTGTCGTTGTCCCACCCTCGGGCGGTTACGCGTTTCATGATCCGCCCAATTGCCTCATCAATCAGTTCATTCTCAACATGAACCAGCGCATTCACTTCGCGCACCTGATCATCGGTGAGGGTGTTGGGAATCCAGCGTGGAGGGGCTTCGTAGTTGCCTATCAAATCACCGTCGTACCAATGGCGGTAGTGGCGAGGCTTGGCATCGAGGACGGCTTCGCGCTGGGCACGGTCGGCAATGTATCCCTCGGGTAAGTCCAAATCACGCCAATCAACCCGTCCACGTTCTGATTGCGGTGGATCCCACGGATGATGGGGATCAGGGAAACTCACCCAGCAAAACCAATCGGCGTCATCGTCGAGCGAATCCAACCAATCGATGGTTCGGTCGGCAATCCACTCGGTGTGATACCACTCACGAGGCACTTCATTCCAATGCGCTTGCGGTGCGCCGGTATCGCCACCACCGGCACCATTTACGTCAAACTGCGCGTCGAGGACGGGAAAGAACCATTGCGCTGCTTCAGGATGATTTTGGCGAATCCACTGGGCATAATGCAGCCCCCCATTCGGACCGTGCGTGGCCAATTCCATATGATCAAACCCACGATGCGGACCGTGGGTTCCCAAGCGGGCCATAGCATTTTCGGGGAACTTGCCAAAGGGATCGAAGAACGGTTCGAAGTGCGCTTTGCCAAGTAGCGCCGTTTTGTAACCCGCATCTTGGAGTACCGCTGCAACCGAAGGCGCATCACCAGGCAGCGCAACACCGTTCATCCAAACACCATGGGTACTTACGTGTTGCCCCGTGATGATGGTGGATCGCGAAGGCATACACACCACCGATTGCGGGCTACACCTTCGGTACGTGGTGCCTTGCGCTGCAAGACCATCGACTACTGGGGTTCGGGCAACCGTGCCGCCATTACAACCAAACGCGTCATAACGCATTTGATCGGTGGTGATAAAGAGAATCTTGCGACCCATATGTGCACCTACTATTCTACGATTGCCGGATCGGCTGCGGGATCGGCGAGACCGAGGTAGGCCAATTCGACCTGGCGTTTCAACTCAACAAGCGCGTCACGGGTGCCGGAGCTAATGGCCAAAGCCAGTGCTCGAGGCTCCATCTCCGTGGAATAGGTGACCACACACGTATGGTCTGAAGTGGCAACCACGTCTACCGTCGCCAGGTGTTGTTTCACTAGGAAATTGGGACGAATCCGATACTGCAACCGGCGGGTTGGTCCATCAACATTCACAATGTCTTCGATCGTCTCGACTCCCGATAGGGTCACCACTCGGCGCTCCCAGGTGTCGCCCACAATGAACGATTTTGCAAACCCCGGGAACCAATCGGCAATCGAGCCAGCGTCGGCAATCCGGGCCCAAACCATATTTGCGGGAGCCTCCATGCACTGATCAACCCGAATGGACCCAACCGGGTTTTTGGGTGGAATTCTTAAGGAAGAAGCACCGGGACGGGAGTTCACTCCCCCATCCTACAAAATTCGTGCACTGAGTGCACGTTTAAACGTTTCAAACCGAAAGGTTGACTGGGCCGACTTCTACGTCCAGGTCAAGCTCATTGCACCAGCACCCAGGAGGCGTGCCAAAGCGGTGGCACCGGGGCAAATCCGTGCGCTGGGCATTGAAACTCAAACGCAGCGACCGAGGGTCCACTGACCAATTTGCTATGTCTCATAATGGGTGGGTTTTGGTACCTTCACAACGGACAAATTCCCACCCAAACGCAGGGCCGGAGCCGGGCCGATCCCTAGACGATGCGCCTATCGGTGGCCCACCGGGTTAGTTCATGGCGATTCGAGACCTGGAGCTTGCGCAACACCGATGACACGTGGGTCTCGATGGTTTTGACCGAAAGCGTGAGCTGGCGAGCAATCTCCTTATAGGCGTACCCACGAGCAATCAATCGCAAGACTTCGCGTTCTCTTGGGGTGAGTTGATCAAGTTCCGCGTCAACTTTTGGGCCGCTGGGCGCTAAAGCAAAAGCATCGAGAACAAAACCGGCAAGCCTCGGGGAAAAGACTGCGTCACCTGCCGCGACACGAGCTACCGCGTCGGCAAGCTCAGGTCCCGAAATCGTCTTCGTGACATACCCGCGGGCACCGGCACGAATAATGGCGATTACATCTTCCGCAGCATCAGAAACACTCAGCGCCAAGAACTTCACCTGCGGAAAATCCGCTAGCACTCCCCGAATAACGGCCTCACCGCCGCCGCCGGGCATGTGCACGTCTACAAGCACCACATCGGGGAGGCGTTCACCAATCATTTCAATTGCCGCATCAACCTCCGAAGCGTCACCCACGATGCGCACGAGCGATTGCAACTCGGCTTTGACGCCCACGCGAAACATGTGGTGATCATCAACAATAAACACGCGAGGAAGCTCAGATTGGGGAGCCGCGCCCGAGCCTGCCGGGGAGACGGCCGTCGGGGTCGTTGTCGTTGTTGCGCTTGAAGGCTGTTCATTGGACTGCTTGCTCATACGGTTTCTCTCTGTTCATCCACTGTGGTGCCTGCCAACGTTTTTTCACGTGCTCCCTGTTCAGATGCGCTTGGGCGAACCGGGTCTTGTTCAACCAGTGCCGCTTCCACCTGAACTGCATCAACCGAATCTTCCAAATCAACCGCGCGGCCCAATCGTAAAGGGGGTGACACCGAAGCGGGCCCGGAATTATTGCGTTCCAAGCGAAACTGGACTTCGGTCCCCACACCAAGTTCGCTATGCACGCGTACTTCGCCTCCGAGTTTCTCCACTCGTGACCGGATGGAATCGCGTAGACCACGTCGATCGTCGGCCACGGTTGATTCCACGAACCCGGCGCCACGGTCACGAACAAACAACTCAACCTCATCCACAGACGCTTCGAGGTACACCGAGATATCGGCAACTCCCGAATGCTTCGCAGCGTTGACCATGGCTTCACGGGCTGCAGCAACGAGCGCTTCGGTGCTTGCATCGATCGGGCAGTCACCCACCTTCACCACATCGATACGCACACCAAAATCGCGTTCAACATCATCGGCAACCGCTTCGATCGCCTCGCCTACCGATTGGGCCTGACCTTCGGCGCGCAATTGCGTTCCGTCATAGAGCCAAGCTCGAAGCTCACGTTCCTGTCGGCGAGCCAACGTAATGATTTCCTTTGGTTGATCCGCTCGGCGTTGAATAATCGCCAATGTTTGGAGTACCGAATCATGCAAATGCGCGGCGATATCCGCCCGTTCTTCAGAACGTATGCGCGCGGTGCGTTCTGCGGAGAGATCCTTGTTGAGCCGCAGCAACCAAGGGCCCGCAATTACTGCCAGACCAACCAACAACAACAGCGCCGGGACAATGGCATTGCGTACTGCTTGCAACGGCTGACCAGAAGCAAAGAGCGCCCCTGAACCTGAGAGGACCAACAGCCCGCCAGCGACCACCCGAGCCAAGGTTGACTTGGTTGAACCCGTCCAGTTCTGCGTGATGACTTGCCACACCTGTTGGGGATTCTTGGCGTTTCTGAGCGCCTCACCAAAGGCCTGAAAATCACCCTTTTTCGTCTCTGGGTCATTGGCACCTCGCCGCCACACCATGGCCAAGCCGGTAAAGATAAACACTCCGGGCCACAACAACCGCGCCGGGAACCACACGCCGATACGCCTTAGCAAGAGTGCTGCACCGAGCACAATGGCCCCAAAGGCCAAGCCTTGCGTAACATCGGAATCAGAATCGAGCGTCTTGCCCACCCGCGACATTGAGCCTTTTTCATCAGGCATCAACACCAAGCCTGCGGCATACAAAAACACGCCTACTCCGCTGGCCAAGGTGAGCAGCACAAAAGCCAAGCGCACATAGAGGGGGTCGATATCAAACTCTTGGGCGATGCCTTTAGCCACCCCGCCTAGAACTCTGCCCTTCCGGGAGCGCTGAATAGATAACCGACGTTGCACGCTTAAGAGTCTGCCTGGTTCTGAGTGCTTTGCGTGGGCGAAGGCCCTGATGCCATCCAGGGTTTCTCAGGGTGCACTCCGGGTTGGCACCGATAGCAAATTACCTTGGCATGAAACACGATGGTAGGTATGAGCGACAACACCCCCAACAACCCCGGCGAAAACCCCCGCCCAGCCGAGAACGGTTCATCGGCCGATCGCGGGTCTGGAGACGGATTTGGTCAAAACGTCGGTAGTGGGTTCGAGCACAACACCGGTCGGGGGTTCGGTAATTCGGCCGGGCAGGGTGGCCCCAACAATTCAGGCCGAGGTTTTCCGAACAGCACCGGTGACCTGGGTGCCAGGCTCAACACCATCGCAGGAAAACTTCGCTATCTCAGACGCAGCCGCAACGACAAGGTGTTCGGCGGAGTTGCCGGTGGAATCGCCGAGGTTCTGGGTGTTGAGACCGTTGTTGTGCGTATCGCCATTGTGGTGTTGAGCGTCATGACTGGGGTGGGCTTCTTTGCGTATCTGATTGCCTGGGCATTGATCGCCAAAGCTCCCGAAGGCCGCAGCTTCGCCTCAGCATCCACCCACCGGGACTCAAACAACCGTGTTGGTCAATCGTCGCACCAGAGTTTTCACGATGTTGATGCGCAGGGAGGGTTTCAGGGCAACCCGAAGAAGATGGAAAGTCGACAGCTGATGGCCGTGGCCATTGTGAGTATCGGTGTGCTGTCGCTGTTTAATCGCTTGGGGATCAATCTCAATGGTGATGTGCTTTGGCCGCTCGCCCTAATCGGCATTGGTTCGGCGGTGTTGTTTTCAAAATCGTCGAAGGGTCATGGGGAGCCTCCTGATTCGAGCGACGGAGTTAGCCGAGGTGGCAGCGGACCTGGCGGAGGTTGGAACGATGGTCGCAATGTCCCCGAGGCAGGATTCGGTGGGGGACTTGGGAGCGGTGCCGGTAGCGGCGGCGCGATCTGGCCCAACTCTGGCGATACCCGTGAAGCGCCAAGCTGGCCCGGCCCTCAAGCCCAAATGGCTTCTGAAACCAATGCGGTCGTGGATCCATCAGGACCAACCAGCAAGGGTTTCAGGCAAGGGTTCGTTAGCCCGGGGCCATGGCCAAACGCGGCCGACCCAACAGATTCGCCCGCCGCTGTGACACCTCTTAAACCCTATCCAGCACCAGCAAACCCGCAAGGCATTTCGGGAACCTACCCATCCAACGCCCCTACCGATACCCCTGCAAACGCGAGGCCAACCCCCGAAGATCTCCTCAACCAAGCAAGGCGCGAGGTTGACGCACTCTCCGCCCACGAAAGTTGGTTGGAGAACCCCATTGGTAGCTCACCGCAACCAGTACGTACACGTATTGATCTCCCGAGGTCAAAGCGGTTCTCTCACACGGTCATGGGCACCACGCTTGTTCTGGGCGGACTGTTCGCTATCGCCGTACGAAGTGACTGGATCACCGTAGGTTCTGGTATTGACAACCTCCTCGCCTTTGCCCTGATTGGTGTGGGCGCAGTGTTGTTTTTTGGCGCGTGGTACGGCAGACCATTTGGTTTCCTCAACGTTGGTGCGGTGCTCTTTGCGTTGTTAGCAGGCGCTTCGTTTGTTGGCGCCAAATGGGGTGATGGCGTTGGTCAGCGCACCTATCAACCGAAAAGTCTGCGAGACCTGCAAAGTGAGTACCGTCTTGGCGCAGGAACCCTCAGTCTCGATCTCAGCAGGGTCAACTTTGCGGGCCAGACGCGGGTTATTGACGCAAACATTGGGGCTGGGGCCATTGCCATTGAGGTACCGGCTGCTACTTCCGTGGTCGTTAACTCCATCTCCAAGGGCGGGGAGATAACGCTGTTTGGAGAGACCAACAGCCAATCCCGTCGACAATTCCGGTTTGGCAATGCGCCTTCAGATGCCAAGCCTCAACTTACCCTCAACGTGCGAGCTGGCGTTGGTGCGATCGAGGTTGCTCAAGCCGGGAGGCTGCTCAAACTGACCGACCTCAAAAGCGGTTCACTCTCGTTTAACTACGGCTCCGATGATGGCGTTAGCTCCAATCAAGTTGATCGCAACAACGACACCACTGCGGTTGATGCGAGGCAAACCAATCCTTCCGCACCGGGGGCAAAGGCGATTGGTTCGTTGACTGCGACCCGAAGTGGAACGGCGGTGATGGCATGAGTTCCAATCGAAAGGGGCCGAAGAATCCAACGGCGAATGCTTCCAACTCAGAGTCAACCCAGAGTGAGCGCAGGGGCCGCAAACCGTTCAACGTGTTGTCCTTCGTCGCAGGTTTGGTGTTCATGGTGGCCGGTTTGAGTTTCCTCGGTCAACAAAACGACTGGTTCAGTATCGACCTTGGAATCGTCTTACCCATTGTTGCCATCGTCGGCGGATTGGCCACGTTCTTCGCCACCCGCAACCGCGACTAACAGGATTGAGCCACTAAACCGGCGCCCACGTGCCAGGCTGTCAGGGTGGAGCGTTTCACCATCGAGGACCTCTGCTCTGGCGCAATGGCGTGGGATACGCGCGTTCCAACAACATCGGGCATTGATCCATGGTGTACCCGCATGGCGTGGCAGCTGAGTGTGCACGGTGCGTTTGGAACCCGCTCGATCAGTTCCACCGAGTCCGATGAAACGGTCCCCTACGTTGCTGCTCCCCCATCACTGCGTACCTCCGCCGATGAATGCTCCCCCGACGAAGGTCTCTTTGTCGCAACGCCCGATTGGTCAATGGCGCTTCGCAAACAGCAATTCGATAGCGCTGCGGGCCTGGTTCCCCTCGACGCCGTATGGGGTTTCGCGTCGCCTTTTGTGCTGACTAATGGGCACGCCGAGCCGTTCGCGATCCAGCGGTGGGCCAATGAGATGGGCGAAGTTCTCCTGGATGAACCCGATTGGGAACTGGCCTTCCTCACTGGCCTCGAACCGGGCTCACCCCTCGACGATGCTTTGATACGTACGCTTAGCAATCAGGTTCGCCTTGTTGCCGGGGAACCAACGATCCGTTGTATCGCTTCCCTGATTGGAGGTGCCGATGTATTTCTTGACCGGCGTTCACGATCGTTCTGCCGCAATCTTCGCCAAGCAACAGCCCGAGCCAACGCCGCAGGTCTCACGATCGAATCGGTGAACGTGGGTGGATGCAGTGGCGCAGAGGTAATTGCCCGTCTCGTTGCCATCGAATCGAAAAGCTGGAAGGGCGAGGAAGACTCAGGCATAACCAGCCCTGATATGGCCATGCTCTACACCGGCCTCATCGATCGTCTCGGCGAAGCTGGTCGGTTTTCCTTGAACGGCGGTGTTCGGCTGAGTGTTGCCCGTCTCGATAACAACGACGTTGGTTTCATTCTCGGTGGCGTGATTGATGGCCGTTACCGAGGTTTCCAACTGTCATACGCTCAATCCGTACGCACACTTAGTGTAGGCAACCTCTTGCAACTCCACGAGGTCCGCAGACTCTGCCAAGAAGGTATACACACCTACGATCTAGGCATGGACATGGAATACAAACGCGCCTGGAGCGATTCCGTGTTCACCACCCGCCCCATCATCGCCGTTCGCCGGTAAAGAGCCTCTGCTCTTCCCTATGGCTCTGTTAAAGCGGCGAGACTAAGCCCTGGTATACGGAGGCGATGGTGATTTCCACTTCAGGGCAGCACAGCCGCAGAGTGTCATTCGGGCCTAGTACCTCGGTCATCCATCCCAGGTCGGTCCGGTATCGGTGCTCAATCTGCGTGTCTTCCTGGGACACCAAGAGGTAGTGCTTGAGGGACGCGATTTCCTTGTAGGCAACCCACTTTTCGCGTCGGTCACGATCCGCAGTCGACTTTGAGGCAACCTCAGCAATGAGGCAAGGGTTTTCTTCGAAGTACTCATCTTCGGAGCTTTCTGAATCACAAACCACCATGACATCGGGGTAATAGCCAGCGAAATCGGTGAGTACTTTCATATCGGCAAAATACACTTCACAACCCTGAGGCTCTGCGGCATCTTCAAGATGTCGACAAAGGCGCCGTGAAATTCGGTTGTGCAGCCGAGTTCCCCCAGTCATGGCGTAAATCTGGCCACCCACCCATTCATGACGCACGACTCCGTCGCGCTCAATCTCGAGGTAGTCCCACCGACTAATCAGTTGCTCCGCTGCATTGGACATGTGCCAGTGTAAGCGCCGAGCAAGGATTACGTGCTCTCGAATGCAAAAGGGCCCCGCCTTTCGGCGGGGCCCTT
>JAYSVF010000370.1:0-6134 GCA_043718695.1 Acidimicrobiia bacterium
TCCAATTCACGCTTGTACACGATGCCAACAGCACCTTGAGGACCCATTACGGCAAGCTCAGCAGTCGGCCAGGCGAAGCACAGATCCGAACCAATCGACTTGGAATCCATCACTACATAAGCGCCACCGTAGGCCTTGCGAGTAATGATTGAAATGCGCGGCACGCTGGCTTCACAGTATGCGTACAGAAGTTTTGCGCCGTGACGAATAATGCCACCGTATTCCTGATCAGTACCTGGCATAAAGCCCGGAACATCAACGAAGGTGACCAGAGGAATATTGAACGCATCACACGTCCGCACAAAACGCGCTGCCTTCTCGGAGGAGTCAATGTCCAACACGCCAGCCATCACCAACGGTTGATTGCCAACCACGCCAACCGGGTGGCCATTGACGCGAGCAAAACCACACGTGATGTTCGCCGCCCACTTGGGGAAGTATTCGAAGTACTCGCCGTCATCAACAACTTCGCGAATGACCTTCTTCATGTCATACGGCCGGTTCGGTGAATCCGGCAAGATCGCCGCTAAGCCTGTGCACTTACGTTCTGGATCATCGTCGGTTGCGGAGTGGGGAGGATCTTCAAGATTGTTCGAAGGCAAGAAGGACAACAGGAAGCGGACGTCGGCCAGGCACGAAAGCTCATCAGGAGCAACGAAGGTGGCCACACCGGATTTGGCGGCATGCGTTGAAGCACCGCCGAGTTCTTCAAGGGTTACATCTTCACCCGTCACCGTCTTAACCACATCGGGGCCGGTGATGAACATGTGCGAGGTTTTGTCGACCATGAAAATAAAGTCGGTCATGGCCGGCGAATACACCGCACCTCCAGCGCAGGGGCCCATGATCACGCTGATTTGAGGGATCACGCCGGATGATTTCACGTTGCGCTTAAAAATCGACCCATACGACGCAAGCGAAACCACGCCCTCCTGAATACGAGCGCCGCCGGAATCATTCAGGCCAACAAACGGCACGCCCACCGAGGCGGCCATGTCCATGACCTTCACGATCTTCTCGGCAAACACCTCACCAAGCGCCCCACCAAACACAGTGAAATCCTGCGCAAACAACATGATCTTGCGACCGTCGACGGTTCCCCAACCGGTCACAACCCCGTCGGTATAGGGGCGATCAGCCTCGATTCCCATGCCCACAGCCCGGTGACGAGCCAACAAATCCAGCTCTACAAAGCTGCCCGGATCAACCAAAGTCTCAATGCGCTCACGGGCCGTCATCTTGCCTTTGGCGTGCTGACGCTCAACGGAACGATCAGAACCAGCGTGGTACGCCTGCTGTTTAAGGTCCTCTAACTGGACGAGGCGTTCGGCAAGGGTGTGATCCATGGGCGACCACGTTAGTTGGGCAACACCGGTCGAAACCAAGCAGCCCCGAACCAGCCGACCCCAAAACCCCTCCTGAATCGACAAGTTTTCGAAGCATTGTCGATGTATTCGTTCCTGAAAGAGCGGAGGAATCGTCGCAGAAATGAGCAGCGAATGCCTTCAATCGGTGATGCACTCCCATGAACGGTCCCTAGAGACGCCGATTCGCTCACGAACCGCCAGCCACTCACAAAACATTGGTCGCAGGCGATCGGGACCAGAAGTGAAATCCGTAACAGTGCTTTGAAAGCCGCGCTTCTTCTCCGTGGTGAGAGGGCAACCTAGTTGACGGGGCCAGGCACAGAAGCCATGAAGTCCCCAAGAACTCGCTTGGCTCTGGCTCTCGACGCACTCAACGATCGCTCAAGCGCTGGGGAAGTGGTGGCACGCTGGAGGGCCTCGTCGACGACGAACACCTGCCGAGTTGTGGGATGAACCCAGCTTGGGTGCGCCACTGGGCGAGACGCCACGAAGCTGCGATCGGCTTGCTCTGCGAACCCAACTTCCACCAGCACACCGTCCTGGGTTCCAGCGGGTCGTTTCTTGCTGGCCACTTGCGCGGAAAGATGGTTCCCGAGCCCGTAAAGAACCCACCGATTGTTCACCTGAGCAATGGGCTGCACGACGTGTGCGTGATGGCCGATGATCAAATCAATCTGCTGCGAAGCGGTGAGAATCGCCGCCAACCGTTTCTGCTCGGCGGTCGGTGCCGTTCGATACTCCGCACCCCAATGAATACTTACAAGCACCACCTCGGCACCACCGGCACGGGCCCTTGTTGCGTCGGCCAGAATCTTTTGCCAGCTCAGCAGGTTCACCCAAAACGGTTGACCCTTCGGCAGCCGTAGCCCATTGAGACCGTAGGTGTACGAACGATGCGCGATTTGTATACCGTTGACCGTGACGATTTCGTTGGTCTCCGCTTCGGTCGCACTGCGGGTTGTTCCGGTGTGCCCCAGGCCGTTGGCCTCAAGCGCGTTCAATGTGGTTTCAATACCTCGGGTGCCCTGATCGATCGAATGATTAGAGGCCGTGGAACACCTATCCCAACCCGTCGCCTTGAGCCCGGCGACGAGTTGGAGAGGTGCACCAAAACTGGGATACCCGCTCACGGCGCGGCCTGGCGGGGCAAGTGGAACTTCCAAATGACAGATCGCCAAATCCACCGACGAAACCAACGCCTGTGTGGGCTGCAGCAAACGCTGAAACGAACATGCCGCATCCCTACGAAGCGAACCCGCACACGCTGCCCGAACCACCTGGGTATGGGGCAAGATGTCGCCACCCACGATCAACTTGAACGCTCGAGGTTGTGTTCTCGGATCCGATGGATTCCCTTGAGCCGTCAATGGAGCGCTGCTGCTTGGTGAGGACGCCGAGTTTCCCTGCGAGACACTCGTGCTCGGGCTCGGTGATGTTGAGGTAGTTGTCGAAGTGGGCGTAGACGAAGTGGACGAAGTGGACGTGGAACTTGTGGTTGTGGCGGCCGGCGTGGCTGTGGTGGGCTCGGTTGATGTGGTGTCGAGCGTGTCCGGCGTTTGGGCTCGAAGAATCGATGGGCACAACGTAAGCGTCAACCCCACGGCCAAAGGAACGGTTCGCAAGGCCCGCCGAGCTAGTGACATGGCCTATGGAACCACAGAATCAGCGGAAAACGGAACTGGACGCATTTCGTGCCTCGAAAGGTACAACTTTGCGTAGCGGGGGTAGCTCCGATCCAGCCCGGAATTCGGACCTACCCCTGCAAACGACTGGAGAGTGTTTAGTGCACCTAGCGCACCTAATGCTGCCCTCATAGGTTCTCAAGGTTTTGAGCAGGGAAAACCTCGAAAAGTACGCCCCAAATTCCCGTTCTGTATCGCACAGCTTCACGAAACAGAACAAACCAGCGGTACCTGTCAGCGCTAGGGTTGGTTGACGTGGCCTTAGGTCACTCGAATCATTTCCTTAGGCAAATTGAGGGGTCTTTTGGTTGAATAACTCAAGTCACTCTGAGTGATGTCGATAGCCGAGGTATGGACCTTAAAAAACATCTCACGGTTGGGCTGTCGGCCTTTGCTCTGTCGGGACTGGTATCGATAATCGGCACAACGTTGCCCTCTGCCCAGGCAGCTAATGGACCCTCGAGAGAGTACTTCTCCGACACCTACGGTGACCCGCTCGATTACAGCAACGTTGAAGATGTTGCACTCGTAACTGAAGGCCCAATCCAGGGCGTCGTTACGGAACCTACGCTCTCCGGGGGTCAACTCCATCTTGATTTCAATCAACCGGGGTACTTTTCACCGGCTTGGGCCGGGTATGACGTTGGTGGACACGAACGCGGTTCGGCTGCGACCCCACACGATCGAGAAGTTGGGAACCATCCCATCGATCCTTCGAAGTACAGCACCGTGCGCATCCGCATGAACGTCTCGGCCGCAGTTGGGGCTGGTGTGCAGTTCTATACGTGTCCTCACGGCGTGAATGCCAGTTGTGAAACTCCGAACCTTTTCGTCTCCACCGTTGGCTGGCATACCTATGAGTTTTCTTTGCCAACAGGAGCACCAGTTACGGGCATTCGCGTGGCGATCAGCCCAGATGCCAAAAACCCATCTGTTCACGCTGATGTTGATTGGGTGCAGGTTATTGGCAGCGGTCCTGGAAATGCCAACGATGATGGGAGCGTAAGCGGACCGGTCCCGGAGGTTCTTAACCCCGATATCGCCGGTGCGGTTCCCTACCTCTTTCCTCTCGGCGGCACCCAAATTCCCTACAAGGGGCGGACGTGTCCTAACAACGACTGGGCAACGCGAGTGGTCGGCGACCCATGGGATTTCTCCAACGCAAACGACATCAGCAAAGCGGAGCAGTACAAAGCGGGTTGGACCATTAACGGCGGTGTGTTCGCCGGCCGATGGGACAGTGAAAAGTTTAAGGAGTCGAATCCTGGGGATCCGAACCTACGCCTCAACATGGGAGGCAAAGTCATCGACACCAACGTCTATCACCGAGCGACAGCGCTCATGCACAAGTACGAAGGTCGCTACAGCCAGCAATTCAAACCAGGCACCGATAGCGGCTTCGTATTCCGTTTTATGGGCAAACGGGCGGAGGACAAGATTTTCCAGCAGTTCAACCCCATCGCAGAATACACGAACGACACCACGCTCAGTGTCGATCTAAAGGATCCGGCCCCTTATGACGGTGTGGTCGCTCCACTGACTGACGCAACCGAAAAGAAGGCGGGCCAGGCTGGCTGGACAGGGTCTTACAATGCATTCCGCGTTGATCTCCACGAGCCATACAACGAGCGAGCCGCATATCTTGATGAGATTTTGCTGTCCACCGATGATTGCGGACTTTCGGATTTCGACATCGAGTTTGCCGAAAACAACAACACCGGTGGAGACGCCGAATTGTTTTACTCAGCCTCGCCGCTCGGCCCTTGGACAAGTATCGCTACAGTTGCCGCTCAGGCTGGTCGCAACACCTACAAGTGGTCGGCCCCAGCTGGACAGTGGTGGATCAAGGTTGGCATGACCAAGAACGGGGCCTACGGCGAAAACGTATCAACCGGCCCAGTTACCATCGGCACCGACTATGCGGGCGACACTCCAAACCAGCTGGCCCTGTGCCCCAAAAGCACATCTACTGGAAAGTTCAAACGGCCATCGAAATGTAAGAAGTGATCACTCCCTCGGCTCTATAGCTGGAGCTCGGCAGAGCGGGGAATGTGGACTCTCGCTCTGCCCATCCGTTTGTCTTTCGTGAAAGTGATTACACCACGCCGTAGTCGGCCGGCTACGGGGTTGCTCAGTGGTTCTTGCCAGCCCAAATAGCCGTCGCCTTGGCGAAGAGCTTTCCGGCGTCCAGGGATTCGGCCAGGGCTTCAAATTCGGGCTTTGGGCCTTGCCACCGAATGTCGTCGATCCCACCGGGGAGGTTTATGGCATCGTTGCGGGTGGTGGCAATGAGGCGGAACAGCTTGGCGTCCTCGATCCCCGCAGCGAACGTGGCGGCCAGCTTCTGCACTCCTCGGAGACCAGGCACATCCCATTGGCCGGCATTGAGCGGAATGTTCTCCAGATGCCCATATCGGCCCAGTACAGCAGCGGCGGATTTGGCGCCCCAACCGGGTAGACCAGGGAACCCGTCGGCAGTGTCGCCCACCAGACCGAGGTAATCAGGAATCGATTCGGGAGGCACACCAAACTTTTCAATAACCCCGTCGTGATCGATCAATAAGCGTTTCCTGCGGTCGTACTGCACGACCCGGTTTCCCACCACACACTGCCCCAAGTCCTTATCGGGGGTGAGGATCAGTACTTGCTCCACTCGCTCATCCTGGGCGGCGATATAGGCACCCGCAGCCATTCCGTCGTCGGCCTCGTATTCAACCATTCTCCATACCGCCACGCCCATTGCCTCAAGCGCGTCTTCCATAGGGTGTGCTTGGCCCCACAGGACAGGATCGATCCCCTCGCCGCCCTTGTATCCGGCGTACAGCTCGTTGCGGAAGCTTTCAATGACATAATCGGTGGCGACCGCCAGGTGCGTGCACTGCGGATCGCTCAACAAGCTCAGGCACGATTCCAACACACCCCGAATCGCGCCAACTTCCTGCCCACCAGCCGTGACATGGGAAGGAACGCCGAAGAAATGCCGAAACAACTCGTAGGTACCGTCGAGCAAATGAACCTTCATCCCGGTCACCGTACTTGGTTCTCAAACGAGCCAATTCGTGGAGGTCAAGTTCAAAATGTCGCC
>JAYSVF010000038.1:0-13283 GCA_043718695.1 Acidimicrobiia bacterium
TGTCTTGTAGCGCTAGCTGGATCGCATGATTCGGTGTGGGCCAAGGCTTTCGAGAAGCGCTTTGACGCGGCAGAGTTACAGGGTCACCCACTGGGAAACATTGTGATTGCTGGGTTGGCCACGTCGACGGGGGATTTCAGTGCTGCCATTGACGAGGCGTTGCGTTTGCTTGACGCGGTTGGACGGGTGATCCCGGCCACGGTTGGTCCAGTTTCGCTCGCGGCGACCTTCCGGAGGTATGGCGGTACGAAGGAGCGGCCGTTCTCGGTTGAGGGCAAGGTGCAAGGCGAAGTAGCGGTGGGCGAAACCTACGGGCTTACTTCGGTTGCTGTGGTGCCGGGCGATCCAATGGTGCCCATGGCTGCGCTCGATGCGATTGCCGAGGCAGACCAAATCTTGATCGGTCCGGGTTCGTTGTTTACGAGCGTGCTGGCCGTGGCGGCGATTCCCCAAATTCGCGATGCGTTGGCTGAGGCGAAGGGCGAGCGGGTCTATATCTCCAACTTGAGCGAACAACATCCGGAGACGACTGGTTACTCCATGAGCGATCACTTGGAGGCTTTGGCGAACCACGGAGTATTGATTGATGCGGTGTTGCATGACCCTGTCCGTTTGCCGCTTGGGGAAGGGAAACTCCCTGAAGTGATCACGGCCTCGCTTGCTGATTCTTCGGGCCGTCTCCACGTTTCGTCATTGTTGGCCGAAGCACTGAAAGAACTCTGGTAACCCAGAGTTTCGCTCGGGTAAACCCGGCGGATTTGACTTTTTGCTAACAACGTTCGCGAGGTACGCAGTTCTCGACCATGATGGAGCGGCTCAAAAAGCCGGTTTGATCTTCCCCCAAGGTTCGATCGTGTTTGTTGAGTCGATGGGGCCGTCATGTTGGCGGCCTTATGTTTGAACAACTGCATCATCCGTGACTGTGCGCCTGCGCTGGAAGCGGAACTATCGCTCCGCTCAACAACGGGCGGGCCTTTCCTTGGAGGATCACTCACATGGCAGTGCGCGTCGGCATCAACGGTTTTGGTCGTATCGGTCGTAACTTTTTGCGAGCCGTTTTGGAGCAAGAAGCTCGTACCGGCAAGAAGACCATCGACTTCGTAGCGGTCAATGACCTCACGACCGTCGAGACCCTTGCTCACCTTCTCAAGTATGACTCGGTTATGGGCCGTCTTGATCGCAAGATTTCGGTTTCGAAGAAGGGCATCACCGTTGATGGTGAAGAGTTCCTCGTGTTGGCTGAGCGTGACCCAAAGCTTCTCCCGTGGGGCGAGCTGGGCGTCGACATCGTCGTCGAGTCGACCGGTATTTTCACTGATCGTGATAAGGCCGCCTACCACCTCGAAGCCGGCGCTCGCCGTGTGATCGTTTCGGCCCCTTCCAATGGTGCCGATGCAACTTTCGTTGTTGGCGTAAACGAAGACACCTACGATCCAGCAACCCACCTAGTTGTCTCGAATGCTTCATGCACCACCAACTGTTTCGTGCCCATGATCAAGGTGCTCGATGATGCTTTCGGTGTGCAAAAGGGTCTCATGACTACCGTTCACGCCTACACCGGCGATCAGAGCCTCGTAGATGGCCCGCACAAGGATCTCCGCCGTGCCCGTGGTGCTGCGATCAACATCATTCCTTCCTCAACCGGTGCCGCTCGTGCTACCTCGTTGGTGTTGTCGTCGATGAAGGGCAAGCTCGATGGCCAGTCACTTCGCGTGCCGATCCCTACGGGTTCAATCACCGACTTCACCGGACTGTTGGCTCGCGATGTCACGGTTGATGAAGTGAACGCTGCGTTCAAGGCTGCTGGCACAAAGGGCCGTTTGGCAAAGGTTCTCAACTACACCGCCGACGAGATTGTTTCGAGCGACATTGTGGGCGATCCGGCCTCGTGCACCTTCGACTCGGGCCTTACCCAGGTTATGGGCAATATGGTCAAGGTTTTCGGTTGGTACGACAACGAGTGGGGCTACTCCAACCGTCTTGTTGATTTGATCAACCACATGGCCTCCAAAAAGATGCCAAAGGCCTCCAAGTAGTTTTTGCCTCATCGCCCGGCACGTTCCTTCATCGGTGCGGGCCGGGCTGCGCGCTTGTGGGTCGTCGGTGTGGATTTAGGTGTTCGCTAACGACCTTTCGTCCACACGCTATGCGCACGTACCTTGATGGCGTGGTGCGTGCTAGGCGCGGTTGTGGATTTGGCTACTCGCTAGCGACCTTTCCTCCACACGCTATGTGCACGTACCTTGTGCACGATACCCGTTAGGTGCAGCCTGAAGGAGTCTCGGGTAACTGGTGCGGCTGGAGAACTTGAACCTTGGCGTTGGCTACATTGTTGACGACACGAATCCACGCAACGGCGGAAATCGCTGGAACGTGATCGTTGTGGCAGCACGAATGAAGTGATCGATCGTAAGAACAGCGATCGCTAAGCAGTCAATCCGGATAACTCTCTCGATAGGTGTACTTATGAAGTTTGGCGTTCCAGAGTTAGAAGACCTTCCGAACGTTTCGGGCAAGAAGGTATTGGTGCGTTGTGATTTCAACGTGCCGATCAGTCGTGACGCCGATGGCAATGCCGTTATCGACGACGATCTCCGTATTCGGGCTGCTCTTCCCACGTTGAAGTGGTTGGTTGCGGCCGGGGCTCACGTGACGGCCTGTTCGCATCTCGGACGTCCAAAGGGTGCACCAGATGAGAAGTACTCGATGGCTCCGGTTCGTGCCCGATTGGCCGAGCTCGCCCCCGAAGTGAAGCTGCTCGACAACCTCCGCTTCAACGCCGGCGAGGAAGGCAACTCGCCAGAGTTCGTGGCCGAGTTAGTTGCCGGTCAAGACTTCTATGTTGATGATGCCTTCGGCGCAGCCCATCGCTCCCATGCCTCAATCGTTGGTCCTCCGGCGTTGCTGCCCAGTGCCGCTGGACGCTTGTTGGCCAAGGAAGTCGAAGTACTCGGCGCGCTTATCGATGGATCAGCCCGCCCATTTGTCTGTGTACTTGGTGGTTCCAAGGTTTCCGACAAGCTCGGCGTAGTAGAGGCACTGCTCGACAGGTGCGACAAGCTTCTGATCGGTGGCGGCATGGCCTATACCTTCCAGGCGGCCCTTGGCTATACCGTCGGCGGATCGTTGTTTGAACCCACGATGGTGGACAAGTGCAAAGAGCTGCTGGCCAAGGCTGGCGACAAAATCGTTCTCCCGCACGACGTAACCGCACTCAGCCGCGATGGAAAATTCGGGTCCGATGTCGCTTCGCGGAGTGGCGAAGTCCGTCAGCTTCATCGCAATATCCCTGATGATTTCATGGGCCTCGATATCGGTCCGGGAACCGCAGCTGCTTACTCCGACGTGATTCTTGATGCCCGCACGGTGTTCTGGAACGGCCCAATGGGTGTGTTCGAAGACGATCGTTTTGTTGCCGGTACCCGCACCGTGGCCCAAGCGATGGCCGACACCAAAGCATTCACGATCGTTGGCGGCGGCGACTCAGCCGCGTCACTGGCAAAGTTCAAACTTGATGACGATGTAAGCCACGTTTCTACCGGCGGCGGCGCATCACTGGAATATCTCGAACAGGGCGACTTGCCCGGATTAGCGGCCCTGCGTGGAGCAGCGGCTCGGATGGGACTGTAACGCCATGGCAATTCGTTTCCCGCTTATTAGCGGCAACTGGAAAATGAACCACAACCACCTTGAAGCAATTCACTGCGTGGAGAAGTTGCATTTCCGCTTGGCCCGCGAAGATTACGCCTTTGCTGATGTTTCGATTCATCCTCCGTTTACCGATATACGAAGCGTGCAGACGTTTTTGGCGGGGGAGAAGAAGGCGCAGATTCAGCTCGGTGCCCAGAACGGCCATGCCGAAGACAAGGGCGCCTATACCGGCGAAGTGAGCATGACCATGCTGGCCAAGCTCGACGTGCGTTTTGTGATCGTCGGCCACTCGGAACGCCGTCAAATGTTTGGTGACACCGATGAAGTGGTGAATGCCAAGGTCAAGTCGGTCATCAAGAACGGCATGATCCCGATCTTCTGCTGCGGCGAAACGTTGGAACAACGCGAAGCGGGCGACGCAGAAGCGATCGTACGTGCACAGATCGTTGCCGGGTTGGCCAAAGTCAAGGCCGAAGACGTGGGCAAGATGGTTGTGGCCTATGAGCCGATCTGGGCTATTGGTACCGGTGTCACGGCGACGAGTGAGGATGCGCAGGTGATGTGTGCCGCGGTTCGCGCTCAGATCGTCGAAACCTTTGGTGCCGATGCCGGGTTGCGCGTACGAATTCAGTACGGCGGTTCGGCCAAGCCTGCGAACGCCGCGGAGTTGTTGAGCCAGCCTGATATCGATGGCCTGTTGGTAGGTGGAGCTTCGCTCGATCCCGATGAGTCCGCCAAGATCGTTCAAGCGGCTGCCCATCTGGGGTAGTCCTGCTTGCGTTCTCTGCAACTTTGCTCGCAGGTGCTTGCAAAGTGCTTGCAAAAGTTGCTATGGTGCTGCCACGACGAATGGTTAGGCAGTTGCTAATCTTTCGTCACCCTTCTAGGAGTTTCTATGTCTTTCATCACCCCAATCATTGTTGTCCTCTGTGCTTTCTCTTCATTCTTTCTGATCGTTCTTGTTCTGCTCCACAGTGGGCGTGGCGGGGGTCTTTCTGACATGTTCGGTGGTGGAATCGGTGCGGCAGCTGCAGGTTCAACCGTTGTAGAGCGAAACCTTGACCGCATCACGGTGGTTTGCGCACTGATTTGGGCCTTCACCACGATTGCCCTCGTCGTTCGTATGCAGTAACCCGGCTGTTGGCCGGTACGAGTTGCGCTTTGTGCACGCACTAGGTACGTGTACATGGAAAACCACGTTAGGACCGTCGTTCCAGCTATCTTCAACATCATCGAATTCCCCCACCACCCGGGACGGGAAACCGAACCTCGACATTGCCGTGTCGAGGAGCTTCTAACACTCTCGAGACGGAGGTCTCATGCGTACCCGTGCCACCCTCATTGCCGCTGGCGCTCTAGCCATCACGGCTGGACTTATTGCCTCACCAGCACTCGCTGCCACCAAGAAGAAGCCGGTCGTGTTCGTCGACTTGCAGAATTTTGCCGCTGGCGAGCCTGATCACATCGACCCTGCGCTCACCAGCACGCTGAACGGCGCCCAGGTTTCGATCCTTATGTTCGATTCTTTGACCGATACCGATGGGACCGGCAAACTCGTTCCTGCAGCTGCCTCAAAGTGGACAACTGCTGATAACGGCAAGACTTGGGTCTTTACGGTCAAGAAGAACAAATTCTCCAATGGGGAGGCAGTGCTTCCATCGAGCTTCGTACGTGGATGGATCCGCGCAACCGATGCGAAGTTCGCTTCGGAAGTTGCCTATCACTCGTTCATCATTGATGGTTTTCAGGCATGGAACGAAGGCAAAGGTCCAAAGCCCACATCCCTTGTTGCTGATGACAAGAAGATGACGCTGACCGTTACTCTTGCAAGCGCATTCCAGGGCTTCCCGGAAATTGCTTCACACCCAGTGTTCTCCCCGATGCCAAAGGCACTCGAAGGCTCCGACGCAAAGATTGAAGAGTCGGGTACAAAGCTTGTGGGCAACGGTCCTTACAAGTTGAAGGGCGCGGTTTCCAAGCAAATTGGTGGCAACGTGACCCTTGTAAAGAACCCGCTCTACACCGGCAAGAAGGGTGTGTCCGCTGAGATCCAATTCAAGATTCTCAAAGACCTCGATTCTTCCTACGCCTCATTCGAATCAGGACAGGGTCTCTCTGGACCAATCCCTGCAGGCAAATACAAAGAAGCAACAGCCAAGTATGGCGAGGCCGGCGCTGGCGTAATCCTAGCTACCGACTATTGGGCATTTAACTGGGAAGACCCGACAGTTGGCGGCGCCAAAAACGTTCTGTTGCGCAAGGCCATCGTTAAGGCAATCGACCGTAACCAGTTGAATGATCAGATCTACCAGAATTCCCGTAAACCAACCGATCAGTTGGTTCCAAAGGGTATTCCTGGCTACAAGACTGGCCTTGGTCTCGGTGTGGCTCGCGATCTCGAAGGTGCCAAGAAGGATTTTGCTGCCTGGAAAGCTGCAGGCAACGAACTCAAGGAGCCACTGCGCTTCAGCTACAACGAAGGAGCAAACTGGGACAAGGTATCTACGATCTTCGTGGGTAACTTGAAGGATGCTGGTATCGACGCAAAACTCGATCCATACCCTGCCGACGGCACCTACTTCTCCAAGATGCGTAAGGGTGGGGGCCAAATCGTTCGTGCTGGTTGGTTCGCCGACTACGTGCTGTATGACAACTTCATGTATCCGCTACTTCACAAGGCATCTATCGACGGTGACAACCTTGCCCGTTACAACAGCGAGAAGTTCTCTGGACTGGTCGATCAGGCTCGAACCTCGAGCGACAAGGCAGCAGCAGCTGAGCTGTACACGCAGGCCGAGAAGGTTGCCTTGACCGAAGATATTGTCATCATTCCCACACTCAACCGTGCTGGTGCAGCGGTCTTCGCCAAGAACGTGAAGAACGTGCAGCGCACACCGCTTGGATTCCTCAACTATGACCAAATGGTTGTAGAGGGCTAAAGAATTAGCGAAAACGGGGTGGAACTGGCCTCCAGTTCCACCCCGTTTTGCATTCTTGGATTTTTCGATGGGCTCATTTATTCTCCGCCGACTCGGCCTCGCTTTGGTAACTGCGTGGCTCGCCTTGACGTTCATGTTCATCCTCCTGCAGATCATGCCGGGAGACGCAATTGATGCAAAGGCGGGGGAGAAGTTCACATCGGCTGGGACCCAAGCAAACCAGCGCGCAAAGTATGGGCTCGATCAGCCTGTTGTAGTGCAATACGTGAAGTTTTTCGGGAACCTGGTCCAGGGTGACTTGGGTTACTCGTTTAAGAACGACCGGTCGGTAAACACCGACCTTAAAGAAACAATGAAGACGAGTCTTCGGTTGTTGTTTTGGGGGTCCTTCGTTCAGGTTGGAGGATCACTGTCGATCGGTTTCCTTTCTGCAGCGAAGCGCGGGTCGCTGATTGACAAACTTTCTACGGCTGGGGGCGTGATCCTGTCGGCCATGCCGGTGTTTGTTCTCGGGCTTCTTGCTCAGGTGTTTTTCGGCGTAGTTCCGTTTGAAGCCAACTGGGATTGGCTGAACTTGAATCAGTTCTGGCCCGATTCTTGGCGGCTTGGCGTAATCCCCAACGGAAATTGGAAGGGCATAATCCTCCCCGCGGTGGTCGTCGGCCTGGTGCAAATGATGTACCTGGCCCGGCTTTTACGGTCGTCAATGTTGGAAGTGTTGCGGGCCGATTATCTGCGGACCGCGATGGCGAAGGGGCTGTCCCGTAGAAGAGTGCTGGTGAAGCATGCGTTACGAAATGCCTTGATTCCTTATGTGACTGCCACCTCGTTGGCACTTCTCGAAGTCTTCGGCATTGCCGTGCAAACCGAAACGGTGTTTGGGCTTTACGGCATTGGGTCCAAAATCGCCGAAGCGTCGCTGATTCAGGACACTCCGGTGGTTTTGGGTTTGGCTTCCGTGGTGATTTTGGCGGCGACGTTCGTTTCGTTGCTCGTGGATATCAGTTACTCGAAGCTTGACCCTCGGGTTCGTGTGGGCGAAAAGAGTGTCGGATGAGCGGGGCTGTTGCGTTATCCGATGAAGTTTCTGAGGATCTTGGCTACTGGCAGGACGTTCGTCGCCGGTTCTTTCGTAATCGTCTTGCCGTTGTCGGCCTGGCCATTATTGCCTTCCTGGCCTTTCTGGCGCTGTTCGGGCCGTTGCTTGTGCGCGGAAACTTTACGAGTGCCGTGTCGGGTGAACAACTCCAGCGCATTGGATCCAAAGGTCATGTCCTTGGTACCGATGATCTTGGCCGCGACGTGTTGCGACGTGTGGTTCGAGGTATCGGGATTTCCTTTCGGCTCGCCATCGTGGTCACGATTTCGATCACGCTTCTGGGCATGTTTCTCGGAGGTTTGGCTGGTTATCTCGGCGGCTGGGTAGACGCTTTAGTGAGCCGGGTCATCGACGCTATCTACGCAATTCCTTATGTCATCGTTGGCGTGGCCTTGATCGCCGTGTTCGGTTCGAGTTTCTGGACCGTGATGATTACCTTGATTGCTACTACGTGGGTGGGAACGGCGCGTTTGTTCCGGGCTGCGGTTCTGCAAATCAGAAGTCAAGATTTTATTGAAGCGGCGAAAGCAACTGGGGCGAGCACGAAGCGAATCATGCTTTCGCACATCCTTCCCAATGCTCTGCCTCCGATCATTGTTTCGGTGGCCTTCGCCATTGCCGGCGTGATTCTTTCCGAGTCGATCTATTCGTTCCTGGGTATTGGTTTCATCGAACCAACTCCGGCTCTTGGGGTCATGATCCGCAGTGCTCGCGGGCAGTTCCAGGAGTATCCACACTTACTACTCGTTCCAGCCAGCGTGTTGGTGATGTTGACCCTGTCGGTGGTTTTTGTAGGCGACGGATTACGAGACGCACTTGACCCAAAGCTTCGAGGGGCCGACTGATATGGCTGAAGTTCTACTTTCTGTACGTGATCTGCGTACGTATTTTCATACCGACGCGGGCGTGGTCAAAGCCGTTGACGGAGTGAGTTTTGATGTGCATGCTGGCGAAGTGCTTGGCATTGTTGGCGAATCGGGTTCCGGTAAATCGATTACCGCGATGAGCATCCTTGGCTTGGTGCAGATGCCGCCGGGGCGAATCGAGTCGGGCGAGATTTTGTGGAAGGGCAAGGATCTTCTCAAGGCCACCGATAAGGAACTACGCAAGATCCGTGGTGGACAGATTGCCATGATCTTCCAAGACCCCATGTCGTCGTTGAACCCGGTGTACACGATTGGGAATCAGATCGAAGAGATGATCCGTACCCATCAAACAATGACTAGGGCGCAAGCGCGTACCCGAACCATTGAGATGTTGGCCCTCGTGGGCATTCCAAAGCCCGCGGAGCGAGTTGATGACTATCCGCATCAATTTTCTGGTGGTATGCGGCAACGTGCGATGATCGCCATGGCGCTGGCTTGTGAGCCGCAGCTGTTGATCTGTGATGAGCCCACAACTGCGCTCGATGTAACGGTGCAAGCCCAGGTGCTTGAGGTTATTGAGAAGTCGGCCTCTGAACTTGGTGCCGCCATCGTGCTTATCACTCACGATCTTGGTGTGGTCGCCGGTATGACTGATCGGGTCATGGTTATGTACGGCGGACAGATTGTGGAACGAGCCGAAGTCGAGGATCTCTATTACCGTCCCCGCATGCCCTACACGTGGGGTTTGCTTTCGTCGATGCCTCGAGTCGATCGTATGGGGCAACGACTGGTTCCCATCCCAGGTGCGCCTCCGTTGATGTCCCGTCCGCCAGCTGGTTGTCGTTTCTCACCCCGTTGTGCTTTTGTGGAATCGGCGTGCCTAGAAGCCGTTCCGGAATTGGTTTCGGTGAGTTCCGCGGGGGATCTTCATGAAGCCCGGTGCCGCAGAGCAAACGAGGCGGGTTTTGCTGACAATTCACCAGTAAATGCCACGGGTACGTACAAATGAATTCTGACCAAATGAGTGCTGGGCAAATGGATTCTACCTCTTTGGGTTCGGATCCAGCGAACACCGATCGCGTGAATACGCCGATTCTTGAGGTTCGTAATCTGGTGAAGCATTTTCCGGTTACTCGTGGTTTGTTGAAGCGCACGGTTGGAGCCGTGAAGGCCGTCGACGACATTTCGTATTCCGTGATGCGGGGCGAAACGCTTGGTCTTGTTGGCGAATCTGGCTGTGGCAAGTCCACCACTGCCCGTTTGGTCCTCAAGCTCATGGTTCCTACCAGTGGCCAAGTGTTTTTTGAGGGCCGCGACATCACCAACCTGTCAGTTGATGAAACCAGAGCGCTCCGCAAAGAGATGCAGATCGTGTTTCAGGATCCGTATGCGTCGTTGAATCCTCGTATGACGATCCGCCAAATTGTCGCTGAACCGATGATCGTGCAGGGCATGGCGAAGGATCAAGCCCATGCACGAGTCGACGAGCTTCTGGTTACTTGCGGTTTGGCCCGTGAACACGGCGCTCGATATCCGCACGAATTCTCCGGTGGGCAACGTCAGCGTGTGGGGGTGGCTCGTGCTCTGGCCAATGGCCCTAAGCTGATTTTTCTCGATGAACCCGTAAGCGCGCTTGATGTTTCTATTCAGGCGCAAATCGTGAACTTGCTCGACGATCTTCAAGATGAGCTCGGCCTTACCTATGTTTTCATTGCTCACGATCTTTCCGTGGTGTCGCACATCTCGGATCGCATCGGCGTGATGTACCTGGGCAAGATCGTGGAGAGCGGCACCCGTGAATCGGTGTTTGAGCATCCATCGCACCCCTATACGAAGGCTTTGTTGTCGGCGGTGCCGTTGCCAGATCCGAGAGCCGAACGGGCGCGTAAAAAGGAGCGCATCGTGCTGCAGGGTGATCTTCCGTCGGCTGCTGATCCGCCCAGTGGTTGTCGGTTTCGTACCCGGTGCTGGAAGGCCACGGATTTGTGTGCAGCCGAAGAGCCAGCGCTCATTGATCGTGGGGCCGGGCATCCTGTTGCCTGTCATTTTCCCGAGTGAATGTGCCGGGAGGGTCACAAACAATGCGGGAAGCGGCACTGGCGGTTCGGGATCGGGTTGTTGCGCTGCGGTTCCCTTTGGCCACATTGGGCGCTACGGAAGCTCGTGCCGATACCGAGGCGATTATCCGTCAGTTCGATGATCACGTGTTGCCGCGGCTGGCCAATCTGGACGCGCCAGCCCTGGTGGTTGTGGGTGGTTCTACCGGCTCGGGCAAATCGTTGCTGGTCAATAGTGTTCTGCGCACAGATGTTTCCCGTTCTGGGGTTTTGCGTCCTACGACTCGTTGCCCGGTACTGGTGCATCATCCTGATTCGGCTGTGTGGTTCAGCACCGGTGGGATTTTGCCCGGATTGGCCAGGGTCAGGGGTTCTGAAGCTGAGCAGGGAGAAATGGGTCGAGAGATTCGCTTAGTTTCCTCAACCTCGCTGCCCGCCGGGATTGCCCTGCTTGATGCCCCCGATTTCGATTCGGTCGATGCCGAGAACCGGGCCATGGCCACGCAACTCCTCGCCGCTGCTGATGTTTGGGTGTTCGTAACCACCGCCGCCCGCTACGCCGATGCCGTGCCGTGGAGCTTTCTCAAACAAGCCCGTGATCGCGACACACCAATGGTGTTGGTGCTCAACCGTGTGCCACCCGAAGCTCGAGCCGAAGTATCTGCACACTTAGCAAAGCTGCTGAAGGAAAACGGTCTCGGCGAAGTAGCGATCCTCCCGGTTGATGAGCAGGATTTTGATGGGTCACGTTTGCCGGAAGCGATGGTGGCGCCTTTGCGGGAATGGTTGGAACACTTAGGTTCTGATCACGATGCCCGTATGGCTGCGGTGCGCAGATCGTTGCGTGGTTCGCTCGGTGAGCTGTTAGTGCGTGGCGAATCACTAGCCAAAACTGCCGACGATCAAGCCGCACTGGTCAACTCGTTCACGGCCTCGGTTGATGAAAACTATGCCGACGCTGCCGACTCGGTTCGTGCCGCTATCGCCGAAGGTTCGGTGTTGCGTGGCGAAGTTCTGGCACGTTGGGAAGAATTTGTGGGCACAGGCGAATTGTTGCGGCAGCTTCGAACCGGTATTGGTAGGTTCCGTGATGTGGTTGCTGGTGCGCTTACCGGTCGGCCAAAAACCGCGGAGAAACTCAAGGGCTCGGTTGAAGGTGTCGTCGAATTGTTGATACGTGCACATAGCGATGAAGCTGCGGCCAAATCGTATGCGCAGTGGCTGGCCAATCCCATGATGGCGCCGTTGTTTCACGTGCAAGGCTCCGTGTCTGCTGCGCCTCATGTTCCCGTTGCGAACATTTCTTCGGCTGGCAGCTTGGATCGGGGACCGTTGCGAGAAAAGGTGTCGGCCGAGCTTGGGCGTTCGTCGGCATCGTTGCCGTTGGCTACGGCGAAGTTGGTGCGGGAGTGGCAGGGCAGCTTGTTGGAAGCGGTGCGTACCCGGGGTGCGCAGCGACGGATGACCGCACGCGTGTTGTCATTTGGTGTGAACGGTGTTTCGGCGGTGCTGATGATGTTGGTGTTCTCACAGACCGGTGGTTTGACTGGGGGAGAGGTGGCAGTTGCTGGTGGGGCGAGTGCGGCTGGCCATGCCATGCTCGAAGCGTTACTGGGTGATGAAAACTTGCGCAAGATGGCAACGGCTGCCCGTGAGGATCTTGAGCAACGGGTAGCAGCGCTGTATGCCTCGGAGAAAGCCCGGTTCCATGAAGAGCTACGCGCACTTGGTATCGATGCGGATGCTGGGAAAAAGTTGCGTGGGGATTTGTCGTCGTTAAAGAAGGCGTTGCAATGAATCTTCGTGACAATATCCGAGACACCGTGCGAAATACTCTGCGCGCTGATGGTTCCAGAGGTGCGGCCGCTCGTGACGGGTTGGAATCGGCCGATCAACTTCGTTCACGATTGTCACTACTCGATGAGGTTCTCGAAACCGGTGCCGGACGATTTCCTGCCGATGTAGCTAATCGTGCCGAAGCGCTGTCTTCCAACGCCGCAGCACGTCTTGGTCATGGAACGAGTTTCACCGTGGTGGCGTTGGCCGGGGCGACGGGTAGCGGGAAATCGTCGTTGTTTAATGCGCTGGCCGGGGCTGATTTGGCGCCTTCCAGTGCGATCCGCCCCACCACATCGGTTGCTCGGGCTGCAGTGTTTGGCGAGGGTGGACAGTCGTTGTTGGACTGGTTGGCGATTGGGCAACGTCACCGTTTGGGATCAAGTTCTCCAATCGAGACATCAGCAAGCGAGACGTCAGCAATCGAGACATCGGCAGTTGAGACATCGGCGGTCGAGGCGCCGGCATTCGGCACGGTGGCACTGGACGCAGTGGCGGCGGACAAAAATTTGGCTAATACCGTGGTGGCCTCAGGTTCGACAGGAGGGGCTGGGCGAGCACCGGTGGATACCAGTGAGCTCGATGGATTGATCCTGCTTGACCTTCCCGATCACGATTCAACTGCGGTTGCGCACAAGCTTGAAGTCGAGCGCTTGGTGCAAGTAGTCGATGTGTTTTGTTGGGTGGTCGATCCACAAAAATATGCCGACGCTGCGCTGCATGACGAGTACCTGCAACGCTTCGCTGGGCATGGTGCCGTCACCGTCGTGGCGCTGAATCAGATCGACCGGTTGAATGTTGACGAGCGCAGATCGTGTATTGCCGATTTGCAGAA
>JAYSVF010000371.1:0-15353 GCA_043718695.1 Acidimicrobiia bacterium
GTGCAGCGGTTATCCCAAAGTGCTGCGTCGCCAGCAGACCACTGCCAACGAACCTGATACTCCGGACGCTCCGATACCTCAACGAGCATTTCCAGCACGTGCTTGGCCTCAATGGATGACAACCGCCTGATTGCGTTTGTCCACCCACGATTCACATTGAGATAGGTGCGTCCCGAAACTGGATGCACCTTCACGACGGGGTGAACCGAGGTTCCCGTTATGGGTGGGCGACCGTGGACTGCCGTAAGTGTGCTGATCATTTCCTGGATTGGCACGCTTAAGGCTTCGTAGGTGGCGTATTGGTTGGCCCACATCGTGTCGCCTCCTCCCCCCGCCGCTGGTGTTTCCATGCAGAACAACGAACCAATCGGTGGGGTTTCCACAAAGGTAACGTCGGTGTGCCACACGTTGGTGCTGCGCTTTGCATCGGTGGTGATCAGCAGTAGTTCTTTGAAGCCTTCATCGGCCAACGAAGCTGCGTTTCGGTAATCCGCTCCGGTCTCGGTGGTGGCGGCAAGGTTGGAGCCAAACTTCCCGGCGAGCATGACCTGCTGGGCGGGGGTCAGATTGATTTGCGGAAAGAAGAGCACGAGATGATCAGTCCACGCGTCGGTGAGCTCGGCGACGATGGCCGCCTCGTTTGGTCCTCCGTTGATGGCTTCGAGATCGAGCCCGGTAACTCTGGCTCCAAGGGCTCCACGCATCGGGGTGACCGTTAGGTGTTCATAGACCTTCTGGGAAACGCCATCGGCCGCTCGCGAACTCGTGCGGTTAAGTGTGGCCTGATCGACATTCATGAAGTCCCCTTTTCCTTTGAACGCTTGTCTAAGTACCTCTTCGCAAAACTTATCGTGAAACGGGCGAATCTTCCCACCTCAAAGCCATGATTCGCGCTGGTTCCAGAAAACAGCACAAACGCCCATCGCAGTTCCGGGGCTTACATTCGAACGCTCGATTTGGAAATCTGCATAAAAACAGTGAATATGCATAGACCGTTTTGCATACATGCAACAACCTTGAATCCCCAGAACCCAACTTTGGAGCACCATGGCCTTCACCGCACCCACCGATAAATTCCGTTTTGACCCGGCATTCTCTGGCGGCGTCGTCGGCAAGCGAGTGTTGATTACGGGCTCCGGGAAAGACGGTGGGATCGGCCAAGCCTTCGCCCTCGCCGCAGGCCTCAACGGCGCCGCCAGCGTTTGCGTCCACTTTCATCGCAGTTACACCGATGGGTTTGACCTGGTGAACGCCCTCACCGAACAAGGCATCCCCGCGTTTCCCCTCCAAGCCGACGTAACCAATAACGGCGATCTTTGGGCCACTCGTTCCTATGTGATCGAGCAAATGGGTGGCCTTCCACCGGATTTGGTGATCTGCAACTCGGGCCTCACCGAAAAGGGATATTCCTTTGGTCGGGCTGGGCGAGCGGTCGATGGTGAATCGCCAGCCATGCGCAGGGCCCGAATCCGCCAAGCCTTCATCGACAACTTGGAGGAAAGCCGCCAGGTGATCGATACCAAGGTTGACGGATTCCTCGCCATGACGCACCTTTGGGCCAGCGAGGCGCTGCATGCCAACACCGCGTTGCGGATCGTTTACGTATCGAGCCGCCAAGCCATCGACCCAGGCGCAAGCGTGCCGGGGTATGCGATTGCCAACTGGGCAGTGCTGCAGCTACCCAAGGTTCTGAGCGTGAACCTGGGCAAAGCCGCCGAACTGGTGAGTGCCTGTAGCGTGATGTACCCCTTCGTGCGTACTGGCATGACTGATGAATACGCCGATAACGCCAAGGTATTTGGTCGCTGGCAGCCTCGCATGCTCGAACCTTGTGAAGCCGCTCAAGCATTCCTGCAACTCCTCGCCCAACCGCCCGCCGAAACCAACCACGGCATGTACGAATTGAACGTGCTGCCCGGCGCTACCGAGACCGATCCCATCGCCGTCGAGTGGACCCAAATCCAACTCACTCCCACCGAAACCACCCTCCCCTGGAGCTCCGAAACCCCACTCCGCTACACCCGCTAGCAACACTCCCCCGGGAATTGAGCTGACGCTTCGAATAAGTCACTGCCGTAGGATTGGACCATCATGCGTGTGCAGTTGTTCTCTGATCTTCATCTCGATTTTTCTAAGGGCTGGTTTCCTACCCCAGCGCCCGAAGCAAGCCATCTAGTTCTAGTTGGCGACGTGGGGCATGAGCCGGATTGGATTCTGCAGTTTGGCAACTGGCCGGTTCCGATTATTTACGTTCCGGGCAACCACGAATACGACAAGGCCGATTACGACGACACTCGAGTTGAAATCAAAGAAGTATGCGCACAGACGGGTATGCATTTACTCGATCGTTCCGTTTTGGAGCTAGCCGATCCCGAAGACCCAAGGCGCACCATCCGATTTGTGGGCACGACGCGTTGGTGTGATTTCGATTTGCTCGGCAAAGGACAACGGGATCGCTGCATGGAAGCGGCACAGCGCTACATTCGCCATACCGGCATGTCTCGTCACGGGCGCATGCTCGATGCCGCTGGGCTTCGCGACATTGGTTTGCTGGAACGCGAATGGTTAGAGACAACACTGCGCGAACCGTTCAATGGGCCAACCGTTGCCATCACGCACTTCGGCCCCTCCGGACGATCGTGTGATCCTCGCTACGGTCTTGCCCCGGGAACCGCCAGCTTCTGCAACGCCGATGACGATCTCTTCCAACATGCCGACCTATGGCTCCACGGACATCTGCACTGCCCCCACGACTACGAAATCGACAACGCCCGCAAAACTCGCGTGGTATGCAACCCCCGTGGATACGACCGCCTTCACGAGCCCGACGACTACCAAGAACAACTCGTCATCACGATCTAATGCGTAAGGCCACCAAGCCGCCTACGAGGGTTTGGGCTATCAGGGGGACCCCAGGGCGGTAGGCGAAGTGGGTATAGCTCGGGGCGTTGAGGATGGCGAGATCGGCGCGGGCCCCAGGGCCGAGGTGCCCGATATCGGTTCGACGGAGAGCTATCGCGCCACCGAGGGTTGCTGCTTGCAGGGCTTCTTCGATGGTCATGAACAGGTCGCGAACGGCCAGCGCTAGGCAAAATCCGATTGAGGTGGTGTTGCTTGAGCCCGGATTGCAATTGGTCGCCAGCGCCACAGACACGCCCGCTTCAATTGCTCTGCGCGCATTGGGATAGGGCTGTCGGGTAGAAAAATCGGTCGCCGGAAGAAACGTGGCCACGGTGTTGCTTCCAGCCAATGCTTCGATATCTGCATCCGATAAGTACGTGCAATGATCAGCCGAAGCGCACCCGAGTTCCACCGCCAGTTGCACACCTGGGCCGAAGCCCAGTTGGTTGGCGTGAAGCCGAAGACCAAGGCCCGCAGCTCGTCCGGCTTCAAGCACTGTGCGACATTGATCGGCATCGAAGGCCCCTATCTCACAGAAGGCGTCGATCCATCGGGCGTGGGGGGCTGCGGCACGAAGCATGTCTCCACAAACTAGGTCTACATACTGATCGGTACGACCTTCATATTCTTCGGGGACCACGTGCGCTCCCAGAAAGGTGGATTCATCGGTGAAGGTCTGTGCCACGCCAAGACAGCGGGCTTCATCCAATACGTTGAGGCCGTAACCCGATTTGATCTCCATAGTGGTGATCCCCGCACGAAACGCTTCGTGCCTGCGGGCGCTCGTTTCTGCCAGCAGGGTTTCATCTGTTGCTGCCCGGGTCGCGTTGACCGAAGTGCGGATTCCCCCGGCGGCGTAGGGCTGCCCGGCCATCCGAGCGACAAACTCTTCGCTACGATCCCCAGCAAACACCAGATGGCTGTGACTATCAACGAAACCCGGAATCACACATTGGCCGAATGCGTCTATCCGCGAATCCGTGATTGCCGGTTTGGGATTTACCGCTGCCAACCGTTCGATTTCTGCGATCTTGCCATCGAGAATCACCACACGCGCATTGCGGATGAGACCAAGTGGTCCTTCACCGAGCGTTGGATCATTGGTAACCAACAATCCAATATTGTCGACCGCCAAACTGGAGTTCATGCCCACAATCTAGCGATTGACGTTTGGAGTTCGCGAGCGACGTTGAAGCCGAGATGAACATGATCGCGAACAGTCGTTTTGCCGCCTACCACTACATGATGCACATCTGCAGCTGAAGCTGCGAACACAGCGGCGTGGAGGGCATTTGCAGAATCGGCTCCAGCGGTGCGGACGGAATCCAAATCGATCGTCACCAAATCAGCAAGTGCACCTACTGCTATTCGCCCGGCATCGGGCCAACCGAGGGAGCGATGACCAACTTCAGTAGCCATCGTCAGCAGCGAAGGTGCATCATGGGTTCCTCGGGTGAGTGAGGTTACCCGCTCCCCCATCTCCACCGCCCGCCCTTCTTCGAAGATATCGATGACCGCATGCGAATCACTTCCGAGCGACATCGCAATTCCTGCGCTACGAAACGAACCGGCGGGCCCAATACCATCAGCCAGATCGCGTTCGGTAGTGGGACACAGACAAACCTTGCAGCGATGTTGGGCTAGCAGGGCAATATCAGGGGCGGAAGGATGGGTTGCGTGAACCGCGGTAAATCGATCACTCAATGCACCGGAGTCGGCCAGTACTTGCATCGGGGTGGAGCCGTATTCGGACAGACATTGCTCGTTTTCTGCTGGCTGTTCCGAAACGTGGGCGTGCAATGGGGTGATTCGTACTTGAGCCCATTTGGCCACGGTTTCGATCGATCGAGGATCAACCGCTCGAACTGAGTGGATGGCCGCACCGATGCGAGCTGATTCGGTATCGCGCTGTGTGCTTACTCGCTGAGTCCATTGCTCTGCATTCCCATCACTGAAACGTTGCTGCACTTCGTTGAGTTCAACGCCGAATCCACCACTGAGATAGCACGTGTCAAGCAAGGTGATCCGAATACCCGCCTCGGTTGCTGCCGTGGTGAGCGCGCTGCCCATGGCGTTTGCATCGGCATAGGGAACCCCATTCGGGCCGTGGTGAAGATAGTGAAACTCACCGACGCTGGTGATTCCCGACAACACCATTTCGCCGAATACCGCGCGGGCCAAAGCAAAATACGAATCGGGGTTCAACTTGGCCGCTACCGCGTACATCTGATCGCGCCAAGTCCAGAACGACCCGGTGCCACCGTGGGTACGCGAACGCAAGGCCCGATGGAAGGCGTGACTGTGCGCATTAGCTAATCCGGGAAGGGAAAGACCAGCGAGATGAACAGCATTGGGAGGGCACTGCACCCCAACCCGAACCGCAACAATCCGATCACCCTCGATTTCGATGAGCACATTGGCCGACGCCGAAGCACCACCGAGCCAAGCAAGCTCACAATGAAATTGGGAACCCATTGGCTGCTACCGACTGGCCGATCTCACGTGCGCAACCATCAACCGAAGTTGGCGTGGCTTGAAACCGGAAATTCGCCGCACGACTATGACCCAACCCGTTTGACGAAAGCGGTGATTCGTTCTACAAAAGCCGCTCGGTGGAATCGTTCAAAGGACTCCCAGGTGGTGAGCGTGGAGGTATCAGTGACGCGGTCTAAGAACAGCAATCCGTCAAGGTGATCACATTCGTGTTGGAATGTGCCGGCCGTAAGCCCACGTTTGATTTCTTCAAACGCAACGCCGTCACGATCCAGCCACCGTACTCGTATGTTCACATGCCTTTCTACGGTCCCGCGCAGATTGGGCACCGACAGGCAACCTTCATTGATATCCACCATTTCATCATCGAGAAACTCGATGACCGGGTTCACCACAACGGTGAGGGGTATCATTGGTTTGTAGGGATACCGAGGGTTGTTGTTGACCTCGATCGTGGTGATCCGCAATGGCACCCCGATTTGCGGCGCAGCGATCCCAGCACCATTGGCATGACGCATCGTGTCGATGAGGTCGTCAATGATCCCCTGCAGTTCGTTTCCCGCCAACTCAGCAGCAGAAACTTCCCGAGCCCGCTGTCGAAGCAGAGGGTGACCAACGGTAAGTATTTCTCGGACCACCACTGCTACTTACCTTCGGTCATGGGAATGCGGACGCCGCGTTCGGCCGCTACTTCATTGGCTCGTTCGTACCCGGCATCGGCATGACGGATGACGCCCATCCCAGGATCGGTAGTAAGCACACGTTCAAGTTTCTGATCGGCCAAATCCGTACCATCGGCCAAAGCCACCATACCGGCATGAATAGAGCGGCCAATGCCCACTCCACCGCCGTGATGGATACTTACCCAGGTGGCGCCGCTGGAGGTGTTTACCAGGGCATTCAGGAGCGGCCAATCAGCAATCGCATCAGACCCATCGAGCATTGCTTCGGTCTCCCGATACGGTGAGGCAACCGAGCCTGAATCAAGATGGTCGCGCCCGATCACAATCGGGGCCTTGAGTTGGCCTTTGCGAACCATTTCGTTAAAGCGCAAACCAAGGCGGGCACGTTCTCCGTAACCAAGCCAACATATGCGCGCTGGTAATCCTTGGAACGCCACGCGTTTGCCGGCTAAATCAATCCAACGATGCAGCCCTTCATCATCGGGGAACTCTTCAAGAACGGCCTTGTCGGTGGCGGCAATATCTGCGGGATCACCGCTGAGCGCCACCCAACGAAACGGGCCCTTCCCCTCACAAAACAACGGACGGATATAGGCGGGAAGAAATCCCGGGTAGGCAAACGCATCGCCATACCCGCCAAGCTCGGCTTCGGTCCGCAAACTGTTGCCGTAATCAAACACTTCAGACCCGGCTCGCTGGAACCCAACCATGGCCGCACAGTGCGCAGCCATGGAAAGCCTGGAACGTCGGATCAGTTCTTGTGGATCGGTGCGAGCCATTTCGGCTGTGGCTTCGGGGGTGAGATCCGCTGGAATATAAGAGAGCGGATCATGGGCACTGGTTTGATCAGTGACGATGTCGGCCCCGAAGTTCATCTCCAACAATTTTGGAAACAACACCGCCGCGTTTCCCACAAGTCCAACTGACAACGCACGGCGCTCCTTGCGGGCAAGTTCACAGCGAGCAATTGCATCATCGAGTGAATCGGCCAACTCATCGAGATAACGGGTCTCCAAACGCCGCTGCACACGGGTGGGATCAACATCAATACACAGCGCCACCCCACCGTTGAGCGTTACCGCCAACGGTTGCGCGCCACCCATTCCGCCCAGCCCAGCAGTAAGCGTGATCGTGCCAGCCAAGGTGCCGTTGAAACGTCGTCGCCCAATTTCAGCAAAACATTCATACGTGCCCTGCAAGATGCCCTGGGTGCCAATGTAAATCCATGAACCTGCCGTCATCTGGCCGTACATGGTGAGGCCCATCTTTTCGAGCCGACGAAACTCGTCCCAATTTCCCCACTGCGGAACCAGGTTGCTATTGGCCAGCAGCACTCTTGGTGCCCACTCATGGGTGCGAAAAACACCCACGGGTTTTCCCGATTGCACCAGCATGGTCTCATCGGCTTTGAGAGTCCTAAGTGTACGTGCCATTGCGTCAAAGGCATCCCAGGAGCGAGCGGCACGGCCGGTTCCGCCGTATACGACAAGATCATCGGGACGTTCTGCAACCTCGGGATCAAGGTTGTTGTGCATCATGCGATAAGCGGCCTCCTGGGGCCAACCGAGGCAGTTCAAATCCGTTCCACGTGCAGCACGAACCGGGCGAGCACCAATCATTACAAGACCTCCAGGGTTCCAATGGTGGATTCAACAGCAGCAAGCAACGACCCATCAAGCAGCATGGCTTCAGCGGCTCGTAAATCGGGAGACAACCAACGATCAGGACCGGGACCGGCAACCGCACCCCGCAAGACACTCAACGCTGCTCCGGTTCCTGCGCCAGGAACCAACGGTGCTCGAAGGTCAATCGCTGCGCCCGCACATAGCAATTCCACTGCGAGAACTCGGGCCAGATTGGCAACAGAGCGACGCAACTTTCTCGCGGCCGCCCAACCGTTGGAGACGTGATCCTCTTGATTCGCGCTCGTCGGCAACGAATCGACCGAGGCTGGAACTGCGAGCCGTTTGGCTTCGAGGGCCATAGCGACCTGGGTGTAATGAGCGATCATGAGGCCGCTGTTCACGCCAGGATCAGGGGTTAGAAAAGGAGGCAGCCCGTGAGAGCGAGCAACATCGAGCATCCGATCGGTTCTTCGCTCAGCAATCGCGCACAATTCAGAAACCGCAATAGCAAGAAAATCACACACAAAGCCGACGGGCGCGCCATGGAAATTGCCACAGGATTCCACGCGGCCGTCGGGCAGGATCATGGGGTTGTCGATGGCGGCATCGAGTTCACGCTCGGCAATCATGCGCGCATGGGCCAAGGTATCAAGTGCAGCGCCGTGTACCTGGGGAGTGCACCGAATCGAATAGGCGTCTTGCACCCGCGAATCACCTTCACGATGGCTGGCCACAATTGGAGAGCCCTCAAGAAGTCTTCGCAAGTTACGTGCACTTACTGCTTGACCGTGCTGCGGACGGAGTTGCTGAAGGTCATCGGCATAGGCACGGTCGGTGGCCAACAATCCTTCAACGGTCATGGCCGCAGTCACATCAGCCAAGCGCATCAGCATTGACAGATCGTGGAGGGCCAGTGACAGCATGGCCAAAATGCCATCAGTCCCGTTGATTAGGGCCAGCCCCTCCTTGGCCCGCAAAACCGCTGGGGTCAGCCCGGCTGCGGCAAATGCTGGTGCGGTGGGGACGATCGAACCTTGTGACCAGACTTCGCCTTCGCCGATAAGGGCCAGGGCACAGTGACTGAGCGGGGCAAGATCGCCACTGGCACCAAGGGAACCAAACTCCCGAACCACCGGTGTGATGTTGTTGGAAAGCATGGCCAGCTGCAAATCCACCAGCTCGGGATGCACACCGGAATAGGCCATCGACAAACTACGAGCCCGCAAAAACAACATGGCCCGAACGACTTCAGGCTCTATAACTTCACCCATTCCAGTGGCATGTGAACGTACTAATGCCACTTGCAGCTCAGCAGTCCGCCCAGATGGAATCACCGTGGCCGCCAACGACCCGAATCCAGTAGTTACCCCGTAGACCGGATTTTCGCTGGCCACGAAGCCATCGACTAGTGCCGCAGATTTCGCCATGGCCAGCCGGGCATCGTCGGACAGAAACGCTTTCGTTCCGTATCTCGCCACGGCAACAACATTGGCGATCTTTACGCCTCGGCCCCGAAGAGCGATAGGCATTTGCAAATCGGCGGGCGGATTGCTCGTCATCAGAGGTCTTTGAAAGTTTGTACGGCGAAAGCTTTCATTGGACGCAATGGTATGCCATGCTACGCAATGTGTCCAACACCGCAGCCTCCACTCAGACGTCACCTGCCTTCAGGACCCTGGCCAATAAGGCAAACAACGCCGCAAAGACCACACCATGAACGAGACCAAAAACGAACCATCCCAACCTCGGGCCACCGAGCGAGGCTTGGCGTTGTTGTCAATCGTTGGCGATAACCCCTCAGGTGTTTCATTGGCCGACGCTGCTCGAGCCTCAGAGCTTTTGCCAAGCACCGCGTTACGGCAATTGAGATCGCTGGCAGCAATGGGATTCGCCGTTCAAGGAGACGAGGGCAAATGGGCTCCCGGGCCAGAGATACTCCGGTTAGCACGTGCGCTTATCGATTACGCCACCATTGGAAATTTGAGTCAACCAACGTTGGCAGAACTCGCCGCAACTACAGGAGAATCGGCCTACATCGCCGAGCGACAAGGCCCTACAACCGCCACCTACGTAGCCATGGAACAGAGCCGACACGCCCTGCGACACGTGAGCTGGCTCGGGCAAAGCCTGGACTGCAAAACCACCGCCGTTGGCGCAGCACTGCGGGGCAAGGTGGACCCAGACGGAGTCGTGGTGCGTCACGATGCAGTCGAAGCCGGGGTGACCGCAATTTCCGCCCCGATTCGCGGTCCCGGAAAAACCGTGCTCGCAGCCATCTCCGTTGTCGGCCCCACCTACCGCCTTGAAGCCTTCGCAATACCCAAAGCTCGACTCCTCGTCGCCGCAGCCGCAATGCACATCACCGACCTTTTGCGGACCGATTAGGAGTTGGTTCTGAATCGTTGCGGTGCTGAGCAATTGACGTGCAACGAACTTGCCTTACCTATCAAGCTCCACCCTGCTTCAAACAGACACCGGGTCCCACACAACAGGACCCCTGACCCTCGAGAACCCGGGAGCAAACATCACGCTCAGGCACCCTCTACAGGCTCTAATCCGAAGGCACAGTTACTGATATTTGTGAGTTATCGACCATTGCTAACTTCTCCAATTTCGCTCATTTGAGAGTTGGATATGCGCGCCACTTGCAACACCAGCTTCCGGCCGCGCCACAGCAATTGGAACGGGCCCGCCTTTTCGAGCAGAATCGCCTCACCAAGCAATATCACCGAGAGGTAAGGCATATGGCAGAGAGTTTTGAAATCACCGAGGCAATGCGATCGGCAATAGGCGTGGAGGGACCACAGTGGCCGGTGGAGTTCACCACCACGGGTATTCGTGGCTTTGCTCGCGGCGTTGGGTATACCGATCCGGTGTACTTCGACGTTGAGGCCGCTAAGGCTGCTGGTTACGCCAACCTCCCCGCACCGCCAACCTACGGCGGTATTCCCGTGTTCATTCCCGGTAAGTGCGACAACACCTACGGAGTTCCCCTTGGAGGCTCGGTCCGTGTGGAGCACGGCTTGAAAAATCTGCTCGATGGCGGAACCGAGTACACGTATTCACGTATTCCCGTGGCCGGTGAAACGCTTTTCCAGTCATCCAAAATTGCTGATCTTGAAGTGAAAACAACCAAGTCACTTGGCACCATGCTGTTGGTAACCAGCGAAGGCACCTTTGTTGACGGAACTGGCGCAGTAGTTATGACCACCCGCGGTCAGGCCATCTATTACTGATCACGAATACCCCCGTAGCTTTCAAAGACTACTAAGCACACTGATTAGATTTTCCACAGAGAACTAGAGACATTCTTATGCCTACTTATGATGCCGTTAACATCGGCGATGAACTCGCTCCGATCGTCAAAACCCCGGGCCGCCTTCAACTCGTGCAATACGCCGCGGGCTCGGGCGACTTCAACCCACTTCATTACGATGCAGATTTTCCTCAAGCAAAAGCCATTGGTGACAACATCGTCCACGGACGAATGAAGTACGCCTCAATTGGCCAAGTAGCTTCAGACTGGTTGGCCCATACCGGAACTATTCGGTCAATTTCATGCCAGTACCGCGGCATGGATCTTCAAGGTTTGACCTTTACCTGCAAAGGCATCGTCAAAGACAAGCGCATTGAAGACGGCGCAAAAATCGTTGAGCTCGAACTCTGGACCGAAGCAGCAAACGGCCAAAAGACCACACCAGGCTCAGCCATCGTCGTCCTCAACGCGTAGCCCAAGCCCACCGGATCGCTGGCCGGCGCGCTGTGCCCCCGGGACTTGCAGACTCCGGCCCCCTGTGTCGTCCGGCAGACCTTTCCAACAACGGGCCCACCGTTGTTGGCTTCACGGGAGACCATTTTTACAAAGAAAGGCGTTCATTCCTCGCAACGACACGGGCGGTCGACGCAGAGGGCTCTTGATAACTCGCAAAATCGGGCCAACGCTCGCCAGCTGACCAAACTGCGGCGAAAAACATGGTGGGCGTGGTGTCTACAGCCTGATCGTCTACAGTCGGCTTCCGGAAATTCGAGCAAGGATGATGCGATGAGTGGTGGTCTAGTCGGCCTTTTGGACGACATTGCGGCGCTGGCCAAGCTAGCTGCGGCATCGGTTGACGATATTGGAGCCGCAGCAGGCCGAGCAGGAGTGAAGGCCGCCGGGGTGGTTATTGACGACACCGCCGTTACACCCGCCTATGTGCAAGGACTCGCAGCGAAACGGGAACTCCCGATAATTCGGCGCATCGCCACGGGGTCGCTCAAAAACAAGTTGCTATTCATTATGCCAGTCGCCCTGGTGCTCAGTGAGTTTGCGCCCGTGCTCGTGGAGATCATCTTGATGATTGGCGGCGCCTATCTTTGTTACGAAGGAGCCGAAAAGGTTCATCATCGGATCAAAGGTCACGATGATCACTCCGATCTTCCCTCTGTGGTCGAAGGACCAGCACACGAAGAAGCAACGATCGCCGGAGCAATCCGTACCGATTTCATTCTGTCGGCCGAAATCATGGTCATTGCGCTTAAAGAAGTCATCGATCAGGGATTTGTGTCTCGGGCCATAATTCTCGCAGTAGTTGCTGTTTTGATTACGGGAATTGTTTACGGAATCGTCGCGGTTATCGTCAAGATGGACGATGTTGGGTTGCACATGGTCGGTACTGGAAATCCAGCCGCACAGAAGGTTGGGCGGGCTCTGGTTCGTGGCATGCCCAAACTCCTCACCGTTCTCTCCGTTGTGGGAACCGCCGCAATGATTTGGGTTGGTGGCCACATTTTACTAGTCGGGGCCGATGAACTTGGTTGGCACACGCCGTACAAGATCGTTCATTCGCTCGAAGATGCCGTCCATGACGTTTCTGGCATCGGTGGAGTTCTTGGCTGGCTGGCAAACACTGCGGCCTCAGCAATCGTTGGCCTGGCCGTTGGGTTTGCAATCATCGCGGTATTTGCTCGACTGCCGTTTGCCAAGAAAGCCGAGGCCGAAGCCCACTGAGTTGTTGGCGGCGTCTCGCGTTCAACGTTTCGAGCTTTGCTTTTTTGGGCGTGCGCGGCGAACCGTTGTGTGATTAGGCCCTTCGAAGGCCGCGGTTCGGTGCGAGGTTCGGCCACCGTTACTGCTAAAGCGTTGGTAGCTTCAAGGTATGGAGCAAAGCGAGATCGACAACGAAACCGTGGATGGCCGATACCTTCCGCTTGACGGGTTTTCGTGGGATCACCGATTCAGCTCACTCCTTCCCGCCGATCCTGAGCCCGCCCCCACCCGGCGTCGCCAAGTTTCTGGGGCTGCGTACAGTGTCGCTCAACCCACTCCAACCGCCGCGCCCGAGACGCTGTGCTGGTCAGCTGAGGTTGCAGAATTGCTTGGCCTGAGTGAAGCCGTTTGTGAATCGGCGGATTTTGCGGCGGTTTTCAGTGGCAATCGTGTGCCAAAAGGCGCGGCGCCGTTTGCCATGGTTTATGGGGGTCATCAGTTTGGAAACTGGGCTGGGCAGCTTGGTGACGGACGAGCCATGGCGCTTGGTGAAGTCATTGATATCAACGGCGACCACCAGACCTTGCAGCTCAAAGGCGCCGGGCCCACCCCGTATTCCCGAACTGCCGATGGACGCGCCGTACTCCGCTCCTCGATCCGCGAATTCCTCTGCTCGGAAGCAATGTTTCACCTCGGTATTCCCACCACAAGGGCCCTTTCACTCGTGGCCACCGGCGATGCTGTTGTTCGCGACATGCTCTATGACGGAAACCCCGCACCCGAACCAGGCGCCGTGGTTTGTCGGGTTGCCCCATCATTCACCCGGTTTGGCAACTTCCAACTTCCCGCCGCCCGTGATGATCTTGCGCTTCTTCGCCAAATGGTTGACGTAACGCTGTCCACCGATTTCGCGTGGATTGCTACCAATGCTTCGCTGTCCGACGAAGACAAAGCGGTGGCGTTCTTTGCCGAGGTCGCGAGCCGCAGTGCGAAGCTCGTGGTGGATTGGATGCGCGTTGGTTTTGTCCACGGCGTTCTCAATACCGACAACCTTTCCATCATCGGCCTAACCATTGATTACGGACCATATGGTTGGTTGGAGAGTTTCGATCCCAACTGGACCCCCAACACCACCGATGCGCAACATCGTCGGTATCGGTACGGCGCGCAGCCGCACATTGTTGGTTGGAACCTGGCCCAGCTTGCCTCTGCGCTTGTCCCGCTCGCCGGCGGCGAAGAGACTGGTGCGGCCCGGTTGCAAACGGAATTGAATCGTTTCGGGGAACTGTATGGCGAGAGCTTTGGCGTCATGATGGCGGAACGGTTCGGTTGGGGCGAGCCTCGCGATCAAGACGTTGAACGTATCAACGAGTTCTTTCGTGTACTTAGCATTACCGAGACTGACTATTTGTTGTTCTGCCGTCACCTCGCCGATGTAAAAGTTCTTGAAGCTGACACGCTCTCCGATGAAGAACTCATAGCTCCGCTGCTAGATGCCTACTATCAGGCCGACGATTTACGGGGAGAAAAACTTTCCCAAATCTGCACGTGGATTCGCCAGTGGGCAACTCGAGTGCGAAGCAACCAAACCGAGAACAACCTGTCGGCTAACAGCTACATAACCGTGATCAAAGCCCGCAACCCTAGATTCGTACTCCGCAACTGGATTGCCCAGGAAGTCATTGATGCAGCCGAAGCTGGCGACGCTTCAAAGATCGGCGTCGTTTTGGACGTTCTTCGTCGGCCGTACGATGACCAGCCCGGCAATGAGCATTACGCACTGCGCCGCCCGGAATGGGCCCGTAACCGCGTGGGCTCTTCGATGTTGTCCTGCAGTTCCTAACTCCGCAACCAGTTCAGGCAGAGCGCGCTCCTAGCTGGGAGACTGCTCAATAATCGCTCCATGGTTCCTTTCCGGCACACGCACTAGGGTTACAGGGATGATCAAGGTCTTCGTATTTATCAAGGCAACCAGCCCCGCCGCCGTTGCCGAGCTCGGCAAATCAGTGGCCGATATCGATGGCGTCTATGAGTGCTACTCAGTTACCGGCGAGCATGATTTGATTGCATTGCTGTGGCTGCGCAACCATGAAGACATTGCTTCTGTGGTCACCGAGAAGATAGCGTCGCTCGCTGGGATTGCGTCAACGACAACCGTGATTGCTTTCCGAACCTATTCTTCAGCCGACGAAAAACTGGTCTAAAGACCTGTGGCTCGCAACCGAACGTAACCATGCGTACTAATATTTTGACCTCCAAGCTGGAGGGTTTTGGAACGTCTATTTTCGCAGAGATGTCGGCTTTGGCGGTGGCCACTGGTGCGATCAATCTTGGCCAAGGATTTCCGGATACTGATGGCCACCTGAGTGTAATTAATGCTGCAGCGGAGGCCATGCAAACTGGCAAGGGTAACCAGTACCCTCCCGGGCCGGGAATTCCTGAACTCCGCCTGGCTATCGCTAACCATCAGCGCGCTTACTACGGGATCGAAGTGAATCCTGAAGGCGAAGTGCTCGTTACGGCTGGCGCGACCGAAGCCATTACCGCGGCGCTGCTCGCAATTCTCGATACGGGCGATGAATGCATCCTGATCGAACCGTTCTTTGATTCCTATCCGGCCGGGGTTGCGATGGCAGGAGCCCGGCTCGTTCCCGTTGCGCTTCACCCCGAACTTGATAGCGC